>DASTAW010000059.1 GCA_035712365.1 Terriglobia bacterium | reverse complement strand
GTGGTTTTAGACTAGCCATGGGCGGGCGCCGCGGGTTAGAATTAACGCTCAATCGCCGGAGAGGTGGCCGAGTGGCTTAAGGCGGCGGTTTGCTAAACCGTTGTACGGGCGAAAACCTGTACCCAGGGTTCAAATCCCTGCCTCTCCGCCAGTGCTTCAGCCGGATCAGTTCCCTACACTGAATCGTCCCAGGTCTCATGAATGGCTGGTCGTTTGCTGTCCCCTCTGAGTAGCGCTGCCCTGGTGACATTGCATCCCGGGTGAAACTGTTATATTGTCTCGCTCCGGCGGCGGTGCGGCATTGAGAACTTGACTGGGCGCGAAGGGCCTAACACCAGCCGAGAAAAAGCATGCCCGCGCGAGCGGCGCGCTGCTCAAAAATCCTGTGCCACTCATGGCAAGGTGGATCTCAAAACCGTCCGCCTGACACACCTGATAAGGGGGATCATCGTATGAATCGCAGAGAACTGATGCTGGCCGGCATGGCGCTTGGCATCACGCCCGCCGTCACCGCAGCGCAGGAGCACGCCACGGCGCGTCCTGAGCCGTCGTCGCAGGAAGCGCCTTCGGGTTCACCGCCTACCATCCTTTTAAATGACTATATCCCGCATTCCATCTACAAAATCCCTGTAACGACCATTAACAAATCAAAATTCCCCATCTATGACGCCCACTGCCATGGGCGCGGAGACATCAGTGTCCGCCGGATGGTGAGCATCATGGACGAGGTCGGAGTGGAAAAAGGGGTCGTTTTCACCGGCGCCTGGGATGCCCACCACTTCACCGAGATCAGCCGCCAGTATTCCGCCTACCCCGGCCGATTCGACATGTGGTGCATGTTCGACCTGGACGATTTCGGGAAGCCCGATTTTGAAAAATCGGCGCTGAAGTCTTTGGAGGAGTGCCGTCGCGCCGGCGCGCACGGCGTCGGAGAAATCCACGACAAGGGCCGGGGATTCACCTGGCAATATTCCGGCAGGCGTCCCCGGAGCTCCCAATTTTCCCGTCTCGCCCGTATGCCTCTGAATGGAGGGCCCACGTACACGCGTCCTCCCATGCCGCCCAGTCCCAACGGTCCCAGCGGGCCTCACGCGGACGATCCGCGCCTCGATGCCTTGTGGGACCGTGCCGGCCAGCTCGGCATGCCGATCAGCATTCATGTTTCAGACCCTATCTGGTCCTACCAGAAGATGGACCATACCAACGATGGGCTCATGAACGGATGGAGCTGGCGCATCGTTGTCGAACCTGGGATGTACGATCACAATCAGCTTGTTGACAGCCTGGACAAAACGGCGGGGCGTCATCCCAAAACTACTTTCATCGCCTGCCATCTATCCAACCTCGATTACGATCTTGCGCGGCTCGGCCAGATGTTCGACCGACATCCCAATCTCTACGCCGATATCGCGGCGCGCTTTGCGGAAACGGCCACCATTCCTCGGTTCACCCGCCAGTTCCTGATGAAGTATCCCGACCGCGTCGTTTATGGAACCGACGTGACCTACAGCAAGCCGTTTTTCAGCACCACATTTCGCATCCTGGAAACCGAGGATGAACACTTCTACGAGCGCGGGCTGGTTGATACCGCCAATTTCAACTTCAATTATCACTGGACGCTGAACGCCTTCGGGCTGCCGGACAACGTGCTCAAAAATATCTATCACGACAACGCCATCAACATTCTCAAGAAGGCGCAAGACAACGCGGCGTGACGACCAACCTCGCAGTACGACCTTGCAGGCGCCAGGCAGGCACACTCGAGCTAACGCTTTGAAGTGTAGTAGCGATAGGCGTCCCGTATGGCGTCGGCATTCTCTCTCGCATCTCCGCCAAAGGGTTTGTAGCGGGCCAGATCGTTTTCCCGGACAAGCTGATCGACCGGTTTTCCCTGCTGAATCCCGGCCCTCACCTGGCGCAGGACGGCGTTGAAGTAAACGCGCTGCGCTCGAAGCGTTTCCGCCGTTCCAAGATCACCGTGAGCAGGAACGACGACCTTCAATTTCCATCCAGCCATTTCATCCAGCGCGCGGAGCCATCCTTCATAATTCGCTTCAGGATCAGAAAAGTTGTTTCCGAGCGTCCAGTTGACCGCCAGGTCGCCGACGAAGAGTATTCCCTGCTTGGGGAAATAAGCCACAGCGTCACCTGAGGTGTGGGCCGGCCCTTTGCGGATCAGTTCCACGCGCTGCTCGCCATCATCAAAAATCAGCGAATCACGGAACCGCACGCTGGCGTTGGCAAGCGGCCACTGGAACGGGTACGGAGCGGGCGGAGCTTCCACCTGGTCACGCGCATCCTTCAGAGCATAACGGTCAAACTCCTGGGCGAATGCCTGCGTGGCCACCACGGCTGCTCCAGCCCGCACGAACACGATGTTGCCGTAACTGTGGTCGGCATGGTAGTGAGTGTTGAAGACAAACCGGATCGGCTTATCGGCGGTCTTCCTGATCTCAGCGATGATCTTCGGCGCCGCCCAGGGAAAGTTTGCATCGATCACCAGGACGTAATCGCGGAACACCACCCATCCCACGTTGGTTTGCTGGTGTGTCGCCCGGTCTCCCATCCAGCAGTAAACCGAGGGCGCCAGCTTCCGGACGCGCTGCGAAGGAATCGCTTGAGCATAAGCCGCTGCGGAAACAATGGGGATGGAAGCGATAAATTCCCGGCGTCGCATCATCTGGCACTCCCTGATTAGTGACTGAAGTTTCTGCTCAAACAGGCGAAGCGGACAACTCACACGCCCTTTCGCCAGTTCGTGTCGCTGCCTTTCTTAAGCCGGATGGTCAGTGAACCATCGGGATTTGTGGGTTCGTAACAGGCCCACCGGACCGGGCGGGTTGTCCCTTTGGTCTCCAATTCAGCCCGCAGAACCACCTGCTGTCCATCCATACCTTTTGGCAGGATGAATGAAGCCTCGCGAATCTGTCCGCCGTAAGGGTGCCCCGCATCAAGGTTACCGCCCACCTTGACGCGTCCGTCGAGGGTTTCGGCATAGATCCCCAGCACTCCGGGCACGCCCGCCACGCCGTCATTGGCAATGCAGAGAATCAGTTCCATCGTATCGTAGCGCTTCCTCTGCCAGACGAGCGAGGGCCGAACGCGGTAGCCAAGCCGCTGCTCGAGTGCGCGCAACGAATCCGGATATTTCTCGTAGTACCGCCGTATGTTGTCCGCCTCCGTCCATAGACCGAAATAGTTTGTGTCGATATCCAGAGCGTGAAAGCCCGCGACCTCGCGATAAGGCCGGTCCATGGGGCCGCCCGAACCGCGCGGATAATCATCCGTAGAAGGCGTCTCCCGATCGCCACCCATGAACATGCGCGCGGAACCGCCCAGCTTTTCGATGCAGGCCCTTTCTTCAGCTTCCCATTCAGGAAGAACGTAGTGACGATTTCCGCCGTCCTCGAGCACTGTGGCCACCCACGGGGGACGATGCGCGAGCGCCTCGATCTGGATCGGCTCATCCATGATCAGGCTGTCGGAGCGCAGCCAGCATCCGGCCCGGACCGCCATATCCTGCACCTGGCGGTTGCCAACCGAAGAAATGTCGGGTTCCATGTTGACAGCCAGAGGCGTGCGTTTCCAGGCGTCAAGCTGCAACTGCGTTAGATGGACAAAAGTTTTCTCGGCCGTCAGATAGTCGGGAAACGGATTCGGCAAGTCGTTGGTGTGGGCCTCGCCCCAGAAGCCGTACATCATCAGGTCCATGTACTCGATCATGGGGTTTCCGTCAAACCGCGCGGCGAGAAGCTCATTGAGCTCCGTAAAGGCTTTCAGAAACTCCGGGGAATCGTATCGCGGCTCATAGAAGTCGAAGCTTACACGGTGTTCCCTTGATTTGTGGCCGATGTTGAAGATGGGAACCTTCCCCTTCAGAAAATCCGGCATCGAGAGCTTTGCAGGCTGAATGTTTGGGCTGGAGAGCTGGATTCGGAAGCCCACGCCCAGGTTATGGCGTTTGGCGGCGTCCAGGGTGGCTTCCCAAACCGGATTGAGGTCCAGTTTGCCTGGCTGGTCCTGCACATCGCGCCAGTCACAACGTATGTAGAGAACATCGACGAACGGCAGCGCCGCCATCTTTTCCACGGCCGCTTCCAGCTTTTCTCTGCCACACTTCACACCCAACGCCGGCCCGTTTTCCTCCCAGGAATAGCCCACCAGGCCCGTCCCGAAATTTCGAATGTGCTTTGTCGAGGGTTCGGTGACGTGGATGGTAAACCAGCCCTGGTCCTGCCCTACGCCGAAGGGCCCCTGATTAAGGCGATTGGGAACGCGCGGACCGGGACCGAAGTTGTATCCCTGCCACAAGTGGTCAGGCACATCCGCCAGGATGCGTCCAGGTGCGACGCTGCCAGCCCCCGCCAGAAGTGCGCCCATCTTCACAAAGTCGCGTCGCCGCATCATCCTCCCAAATCTCAGATAAAGATTGGCTAGCCTCGCCTGCCGCAGCGCCTTAGACACACGATCCCCGCAGCGGCCTAGATAGCACCGCAATTCGTCTGGCTGCTTGCAGCTCTTCCCGCTCCGGGGCAGGAAGACTCAGAAATGGAACTTCAAAGCCAACTGGATCTGACGCTGCGGTATCACAGTGCCGGTAATAACGCCCGCCGACCCGGGGCCATCTGTGATGAATGGATCGGGCTGCGAGAACACCGGGGTGTTGAACGCGTTGTAGAACTCAGCGCGAAACTCCAGGCGGTATCGCTCAGTGAAGCTGAAGTATTTCCGCAGCGAAATGTCTGCGCTCTTTTCGCCCGGACCTTCCAGTATATTCTTGCCGGCATTGCCGAAGGAACAACAGATCGGCACGGGAAAGTCATCGATGTTGAACCACAGATCGGGAGTGGGATTCGAGAGCGTACCGTTGCCGATGCGATTAGTCCGCAACAGACCCTGGCTGCTTGTGTTAGTTGGATCGGTGTCGGTCTGAGGCGAAAAGGGGAAACCTGAGCGGAAAGTGACGATTCCGCCCACGTGCCAGCCGCCCAAAACATAGTCAAGGCCCCTATTTTGGCTTAGAAACTTCTGACCCTGGCCAACGGGCAGAGCATAGTCAAAGCTCGTCACCCAGCGCGCGCGGTTGTCAAAATCCGAAAGGCCCTTCTCAGCTTTAAGGTTATAGCTGTTCTGAGGCCAGGGCGAGTTGCAGCATATCTCCGGCTGGTCGTTGATGCCTTTTCCGTACGTGAAGGCGCTGAGAAGATAGAGGCCATGGCTGGTTCGCTTCTCCACTGTGAGCTGGAAGGCATCATAGGTTGAATTTCCGTGGTTCTCGATGGAAGTGAACGGCCCATACTGTGGATAAGGCCTGAGCGACTGGTCGAACGTAGGCCCGGGAGTGGGAACCTGGTTCCGATCAACAAGGACTTGGAGGTGAGTGGCTTTATTGCCAACGTAGGCCCCTGTCACCAGGACCTGACCGGGAAGCTCATACTGCACATTCAGGTTCCATTCGTCTACTACGGGATTGTGAGGGTACCAGTCCTGGCTGGTGACACTCGGCAGCACGGCATTCGCCGGATTGAGGGAAGGCCATCCGGAAGCCAACGTGATCGACGGCGTCAGCCCGTCGCTTGTGAATATGGGCTCATAGAAGAACGGCAGGTTGTAGCCGACCTGGAGGGGATCGCCCGTCCGGATTTCCTGAGGCGAGAAGAAGCGCCCATATCCGGCACGCAAAACCAACTTTTGGGAACTGAGCGGGCTGTAGGCGATGCCGACGCGCGGCGCGAAATCGGCCTTGTCAGTCACCTCCAGGTTCGAGGGATAGCCTTTAGTCCCGGCTGTAATGATCTGCCCCGTCGGGTACCAGAAATTGGCTATTCGGTTATGTGCTTCTCCGAGGGGAGTTATGTAATCATACCGCAAACCGAGGTCGAGCGTCAGGGACTGGCTGAATTTGTAAGTGTCCTGCACAAATCCACCGAAGACTTTCTGGCGGTTGCCAAAGTAAGTGACAGTGGAAATCCTGGCGGAATTCGGAAGGCCGACGAGCATATCGGCAACCGAGTTACCCGTGCCCTGCTTGTTGCCCGGATCAATGGCCGTGAATTGGCCATTGAACCCGATATTGCCGCGGGGCTGGCCAATCTGAAGCAGGTTAAACTGGTCAGCGACGATCTGCGGACCCGTCTTGATGGTATGTTTTCCGTGGATCCAGCTAAAGGTGTCATTCAGTACGAACTGCTGGCTCACGCTCGTGGTAGGTGTGAACGTCGGCTCGCCGACGCGGCGGTACGATGAAGGCGAAAACACAGCCAGGCCGTTAATCGCGGGATCATCGGGCTGGCCCGGAACAACCAACCCTGCCGGCGGATATACCTGGCCATAAGCAGGCTGGTTGGCAATATAATGCGCCCGGTTGAAACCCAGCCGAAGCGAGTTCACCATTGTGGGGCTTAAAGTCTGAGTCCAGCCAAACACGGCCCCCTGTGCCTTTAAAGGCCGCGTGCCCGTGTTGTAGCTTCCGCCATCGGCAATTCCGGGAAATGGCGGCTGCACAACGCGTAGTTCTTTGTCGAACGAATACCTTCCGAAAATCTGCGTCTGTGTCGAGACGTTCTGGTCGATCCGCACATCGAACTGGTCCGCCTGGTTCGTGGCAGGTTTATTGACCACGTAGTTGTTACCCTCCACACCGCTTTGGGTGGGACTTGGGTATAAACTGAGGACGTTCAGGGCCAATGGGCTCATGCTCGCCTGGGGGATCATGTTTGCCGTTGCCGTAGGCAGGCCGGTCGTCGGATCAAACCCAAAACCGTCTCGGACCACGCTTCCATTCACGGTGCGGGTGGTCGATGGGTCATAGATTTCGCCCTGGTATATCGGGCGCCCTAGCGCATCCGTGCCGTTTGTGGAACTCACGTCGAGGATTTCGGAGAAATCGCCGAGGCGCTCGGATGGGGTTGGGATCTTATAATGGTACGTATTCGCCTGGTGGATCCGATTGCCCTGGTAATCCGCAAAGAAGAAGGTCTTGTCCTTTACAATAGGGCCGCCCAGAGTTCCACCGAACATGTTCTGTTTGTACGGGGCCTTGGGCTGGTCTGCGGGTTCAAAGAATCCGCGCGCATCGAGAGCTTCATTTCTCAGGAATTCGAACACGTCTCCGTGGAACTGGTTCGTGCCGGACTTCGTTGTGGCGTTGACCACGCCTCCGGCGCTGCGGCCGAATTCCGGCGAGTAGTTTGTGGTTTGAATTTTGAATTCCGCGATGGCGTCAGGACTGCTCAGGAACGAAATGTCACCGTTATCGTTGGAATTGTTCTGGATGCCATCGAGGACGAAATTGTTCTGGTCGCCGCGCGTCCCGTTCACGGCAAAACTGCCGCCTGTGTTCCCGTTTGTCGGCGAGCTGCCGCCGTTGACGGGTCCCTCGATGACCTTGGCCACGCCTGAAGTCAGGGCCGCAAGATCAGTGTACCGGCGTCCATTCAGGGGCAACTGTTCCACCTGCTGGCTGGCGACAATGCTGCCCAGTGAAGCGTCCGTCGTCTGCACCAACGGCGGCGCGCCGCTGACTTCCACCGTCTGCGTCACCGAGCCGACCTGCAGGCTGAAATCCACGCGCACCCCTGCCTGGACGTTGAGCACAACGTTCTGCCGCACCACTTTTTGAAAACCCTGGGCGTCAACCGTCACCGAATACGTCCCGATCTTGAGCGGTGTGATCACGTAATTGCCGTCAGGGCCGCTCTTCACTGCTGTGGTGATCCCGGTATTAACTTCCGTCGCCGTTATCGCAGCGCCGGGAACTACCCCTCCGCTTGTGTCCGTGACGGTTCCGACGATGGTCGCGGTGTCAACTTGGGGAAATCCTCTCACAGCCGAACCGATAACCAGAAATATCCCAATGGCAACCACTTTTAACAGACGGTTACGCATGGTCGTCCTCCTTACGGGTAACCTTCTCTAGCGGTTCGTGACCACCCGGGACTAGCTAAACCCCGGCCCTCCGAGTACTTACAAACGACGTTTCGTTTGCTACCCTACATCTTCAAGTTCTTTCGGAAAAGGACCTAAGCCGTATTTATCACCTATTGTTGAGAAGTGTCAATGAGGAAATCGCAAGCTAACCGTGAAAATGGTTCCAACTTGTTACAGGTCTTGCAGGAAGAGGGATGATGCTGCGCAAGTCACCTGCGACAACAAGGGAGCTTTGCGCCTTCGCGCCTTTGCGTGAGACTGCTCTTTCAGATTTTTTCCTCCGCTCCGCCAGCCGGTCGAAGCATCGGATGCCACGCTGGCTTTGCCCCGCGGCGGCACGCACCCACGCGCATCTAGTGGAACGAGCGGCGGTCGGCTAAGATAAATCCATGCAGTACAATGCAATCCTCTGGGTCTCATTTGGCGGGCCTGAAAAGGAAGAGGATGTTATTCCCTTCCTTGAGAACGTGCTGCGCGGCAAAAACGTTCCTCGCGAACGCATGCTGGCCGTCGCAGAGCATTACTACCATTTCGGCGGGCGGAGCCCCATCAACCAGCAGAACCGGCAACTGATCAGTGCGCTTGAAGCCGAACTGGCTGCCCACGGGCCGCATCTTCCCGTCTACTGGGGCAATCGCAACTGGCATCCATTGCTCACAGATACGGTGGCCAAAATGAAGGCCGAGGGAGTGAGGCGTGCGCTCGCCTTTGCCACGGCGGCCTACAGTTCATATTCGAGCTGCCGTCAGTACCTCGAGAATATTGAAAATGCCCGTGCCGCCGCGGGCGAGGGCGCTCCGGTGATTGACAAAATTCGGCCCTTCTACAATCATCCCGACTACATTGCCGCCATGGCGGAGCAGGTGCTGGATGCTCTTGAGCAAGTCCCGGCGGGAAAAAGGAGCGCCGCCCACATCGTTTACACGGCGCACAGCATTCCGCTCGGAATGGCGGAGAATTGCCGGTATGAGCAGCAACTGCATGAAGCCTCGCGACTGGTATCCGTCGCATTGGGCAGATCGGGCGACCCACTGGTTTACCAGAGCCGCAGCGGCCCGCCCACGCAGCCCTGGCTTGGTCCCGACATCCTGGAGTACCTGCGAGCAATCGGGGATAAAGGGCAAGTGAAAGACGTGGTCATCGTCCCCGTCGGTTTTGTCTCAGATCATATTGAAGTGCTTTATGATCTCGATACGGAAGCAGGCCAGCTTTGCGAGGAACTCGGTCTGAATATGGTCCGCGCCGCGGCCGTGGGCGCCAATTCTGGATTTGCGCGAGTGGTGCGTGAACTGATTGTAGAAAGAATCGAAGAAAAGTCAGACCGCCCGAGCCTGGGAACTTTGGGCCCGTGGCCCGACTTCTGCCCCGCCGGCTGCTGCTTGCCTCGACCGCAGTGAGGATTGCCAAATATAGTGACAACGCTTTTTCGTAGCGCCGCCGTCCCGGCGGCACTTTTCAGGGCCGTAAGCTGCCGGCGCTACAGAAACTCATCAGTCCATTATGCAATCCTCAGTAAGCGGCTTTCAGGAAAGATTGATCCACACGCTGCCGCCGCGCGGTTATTTCTTGTAGAAGTCGGGAAACTCCTTCTTCAGCGATCGCAGCTTGGGCAGATCGTTGAAGACGATGTACGGATAGTTGGGATGGCGCTCAAGAAAGTTCTGGTGATAGGCCTCCGCAGGATAGAAAGCCCTGAAAGCAACCACCTGAGTCACGATGGGCCGTGAGAACACGCGGGCCTTGTCAAGCTGCTGGATGTAAGCCTGCGCGACTTGCTTCTGCTGGTCATTGGTATAGAAAATCACCGAGCGGTATTGCGAGCCCACGTCCGGCCCCTGGCGATTGAGTTGTGTGGGATCGGTAGCCACTGAAAAGAAGACTCGGAGCAGTTCGCTGAACCGAACCTGTGACGGATCATAGGTGATCTTTACGGACTCGGCGTGGCCGGTCGATCCTGTGCTGACCGTCTCATATTCTGCCGTGCCGGCGGCTCCTCCCGAATAGCCGGAAACGACACTCTCAACGCCCTTCACGTGTTTGAAGACGGCATCGACGCCCCAGAAGCAGCCTCCCGCCAGAACGGCCGTCTCCTTGCCCTGCACTGCGGAGACATTGGCCGGTCCTGCATAGGCCGGAACCTGACCGTTGGCGCTGGTCGAGCAGCCCGCCCCTGCCAGCACAGCCAAAGGCAACAGTATTAGAACCGCTTTCTGGAACGGATTGGCACATGAGTTCTTCATTTCAATCATCTCCGTGTTGCAACTGATTAGGATGTCAAAAATTCCAGTACCTTGTCATTCCGATCCCGCAGAGCGGGAGAGGAATCCGCTTTCGTGCCCGCTCCCCCGCAAAAAGGGCGGACTACGCCAGCTTTACAAAGCGCAGTGACGCTGAATTCATGCAGTAGCGCAGTCCGGTGGGTTTTGGACCGTCGTCAAACACGTGGCCCAGGTGCGCGTCGCACCGCCGGCAGGAAACCGCCGTCCGGCTCATGCCAATGCTGTAGTCCGCAATTTCCCGAACGTTTTCTTTGGCGATCGGCTCCCAGAAGCTGGGCCAGCCGGTGCCGGACTCAAACTTGGTGCTGGAACTGAAAAGCGCCGTGTCACAGCAGATGCACCGATATAAACCCTTCTGGTGGAGGTTCCAGTAAGCGCCCGAAAATGCCCTCTCGGTCCCCGCCTTGCGCGCGACCTCGAATTCAGTGGGCGTAAGCTGTTCACGCCAATCGGCGTCGCTTTTTACTACCGTCGGAACCTCCACCACGCCCCGACGCAAACCGTTGCTGTCAAACTCTACGATTCGAACCATCTTCGTTTTCCCGGTCTTTGTGGGCTTCCCGGACGCCGCGCTCGGTTCCAACCTTCGCGCCACGGCAAAGCCTGCCAGGGCAGTTGCGGACCATCCAAGAAAGGCCCTGCGGCCGGCTCGCATGCCAGGTTCATTCTTAACAGGACCAGATTTCACGATTTCCTCCCTAAACCTGAGATGCGTCCGCCGCTATTTTCGCAGCCACTCATTTGTAAAATACCAGTGGCGGCGAGATTTATTCCCGGGTCTTTCCGCCTGTCATCCTGAGCGCAGCGAAGGATCTCTGCATTTATCTCCAGCCAAATACGGGGATGCTTCGCTTCTCTCAGCATGACGCGACGATATCTTTCAGCAGCTTGCCAGGGGCGATCAACCTTTGGAAACCATCTCCCGCGACTCGCGCGTGGCCAGAATGGTGAATGTTGCCACGGCCACGGCTGCAATCATGGGGACCCACAGAATGTTCCGCAACCCGGTTGACGCCAGGCTTCCGCAGATGCTTGGCCCGGCCGTTCCGCCCACCAGCGAAACCGCCATGATGGCGCCAAACACGGTGCCCGTCTGGCGCGGGAAGCGGTCACCCGCAACGCCCAGCGCCGTGGGATAAATGGGTGCGAGGCCAAGTCCGATAACGGCCATGCCCAGCACCGCGACCGTGAACGCTCGGCTGTTATAGACCACCATCGCGCCGGTCACGGCGATAGCGGTGGAGAGCAGTATGGTCCGCCGGTTGCCCAGCACCCGCAGCAGGAACGCCGCGCCCAGCCGCCCGGCTCCGATCGCTGCGCTCAATCCCACCAGCGCCCAGTTGGCGCGTTCGGGCCCCGCGTGGAACGTGCCTGCCACAAGCTTCCCCGCCCAGACGAACATGCTGTTCTCACTGCCTGACTCAAAAAACAGCAGCGCGCCAAAAAGCCACACCATGGGATGATTCAACACGCGCAGCAGTTCCGCCAGGCGCGTTCCGGCAAAGCTGGGCTTGGGGAAGCGAAACGCCAGCACCGGGACCAGGATGAGCCCGGTGACGATGGCCAGGATGTACAGCACCGAAGCCGCTCCAGACCTTCCGCCCACGGTGGACATCAGCAGCGGGGCCGCCAGCGCGCCCAGGCTGAATGAGAATCCCAGCAGGTTCAACGCCGCTCCCCGCCCCGACGCGCTGAGGTCCGCCACCAGGGCATTGGTGGCCGTATTCAGCACGCCTCCGCCGAACCCGTAGACCAGCGCCGCGACTGCCAGCGCCGCGTAGGTGTGGAGCGACGGCATCAGCGCCACGGCCCCCGCCACCATCGCCAGTGCCGCGGCCAGCACGGGCTTGGCTCCCACGGTGTCGAGCACCGGCCCTACCAGAATGGTGGCGGCCAGAATACCCGCCAGGGGAAACGACCCCAGGCTGCCCGCCTGAACGTAATTGACTTCCAGCGACGGCAGCAGCGAGCCCATCAGCAGCAGCACCACGCCAAACACGAACATGCACGCATTGGCGGTCAGCACCAGGGCAAAGCGGCGAATCTCGATGTCATTGGCCATTGTGTTATGGGGCTTTGCGTCTTAGCGCCTTTGCGTGAGATTAGCCTTTCAGGATTTTGTCGTACGCTCCGCCAGCCGGCCGCAATCAACAATGTAGCGCCGGGCTTCAGCCCGGCACGGCGCGATCAGCGATCACAAAAATCAAACGCCAGCCTGGCCGCACCCAGCAGGCTCGCACGCGCACCCAGGCGGCTGCGCACCACGCGAACTTGCCTTACGGCGAGCGGCTGTCCCCACTGTTTCATTGTTTTCCGCGCCACATCGAGAATCAGGTTTCCTGCCGCAGCCACCCCGCCGCCGATTACGATGACTTCCGGATTGAGCACATCGACGAGGTTCGCGAGGCCAAGTCCCAGGTCGTGTCCGGCGCGTTCCAGCACTCGCTTTGCCTTCCGGTTGCCACGCCGCGCCATCAGCGTGAGTTCACGGGCTGAGAGTTTGCGGCCGAGTTCTTTGCTCGCTGCGAGGCCGATCCCCGTGCCGCTGGCATGGGCTTCAAAGCAGCCGATTGATTCATAGATGGGCTGGTACTGGTTGCGCAGCGCCATCCAGCCCACCGACCCGGCCAGTTCTCCATGCCCGCGCAGCAGCCGCCCGCCGGTAAGGATGCCGGCGCCGATGCCGGTGCCTACGGCCAGGAAAACCACGTCACGGCAGTTGCGCGCCGCGCCATGCCAGGCTTCACCCATCACAAAAGCGTTGCGGTCGCTTTCCACCAGCGTGGGCAGCCCGAAGCGCTTTTTGAGGATCGGACCCAGCGGCATGCGCTTCCAGCCGGGAATGTTCGGGGCCCACACGCGGCCGTCCGGCCATGCCAGGCCAGGAACATCAACTCCAATGGCTCCGATGCCTTTGGCCGGCATGTGCTCCAGCAATTCCACTACAGCTTCCACTACTTTGCGCCCGCCGGCTGGAGGCGTCGGGATTTCGGCATAGTCCGACAGTTCGCCTTTTCGGCTGACGCGCGCAGCGGCGATCTTTGTTCCGCCAATATCCACTGCCCAAACAGCGTTGGGCTGCCGCAGTTTCCTTTTATACGCTGTCATATCGACAACTGCCGGGGAGAGCCTTTCGCGCCCAGGCGCAGCGGCGCAAAGCGGGGCTTCATTTTGTCGCAGCGCGCTTTTGCAATCTTTGCGTCTTGGCACCTTTGCGCGAGGCCCGCTGCTATCCCGCCCCGCTCAGCTTCACCACCCAGATTTCGCCACTGCTCAGATTCTTATCGAGCACCACACCGCCATTCGCGGCTTTAAATGCCACCGGGCGGCCGGTCACAACGTCTCGCGCTTCGTGGACGCTCCATGGAACGTGGATCGAAATGGAAGCCTGAGCAGGCTTCTGGTCGTGATTGAAAACGAAGATCAACTGCTCCGACGCGCTCACCAGCCGGCGGACTTCGATTTCGTTCGTGCCCTCACCCGAAACTTTCACTTCCGGGCTGACGCCGGCGGCCTGGGCGAGTGAGCGCAACAGCCGCCCGGTGGATGGATCGTGTTCGCGCTCGTAGGAAAGCGCGAGAAAGGTTCCGGCCAGGATGGCTTTTCCTTTGCCGTATTCCTTTTCAATCATGGCAGGCTGGCCGTTTGCGAAGCGCGCCAGAACCTGCGCTCCAGCCAGCGGCTCAAGCTCCTCTTCGAAGCTGTCGCCGCGCACCGATTCACCGGCCTTCATGCCCGGAAGGCTGGGTGAAGATTCCATCAGCAAGCGGGCGGCTTCGACCGGTCGAATAACTTTTTCGCGCGCGCCGAACACCTGCGCAAGATCGAAGCCGGGAATGACGTCGCTGGCAAACCCGCGTGCGTTGTTCCAGGCCAGGCGCGCCCCGGCCACCGCCGTCCCGCCCTGCTCGATGTAATGCTTCACACCCTCGGCGACCTGCTGGGAGATCATCACCGCGTAGGGGAGAAACAGAATCTTGTAGGCTTTCACCCTGCCGTCGATCACGTCCTGAGTGCTCACGAAATCGACTGGAATCTGCTTTTCGAGAAAGGCGCGGTGCAGGCCTTCGAGCGAATCCCGCTCCGCATTCCCGAGGGTAGAAAGCGACGGCTCCGTTCCGCCCACCATGTAAGAGAGCCTGTTGTAAAGGATGGCCACCTCAGCCGGGGCCGGCTGGGCCTGGTCGAGGGACGCGCCGTTTTGCGCGATGGCACTCGCCGTTTCACCGGCGGCATGCGCGCGCGGCGTGAGCGTGCCGTCCAGATTGATCAGGCCATAGCCGTTCGACTCGTAGCCCGCATTCATCGGATACCAGGCATAGACGGCGATTTCGGGTGCGCCGTGAGCGACCACCTGCCACATCCAGTACGCTTCATCATGGCCCGTGACGGGCTCGGCGATGCGCATCCCGGTGACGCCCTGGCCCGCCTGGAGTTCGCCGATCCAAAAACCCTTGCCCATGCTGTGCCCGGCCGAGCGCGAGAAGTCGAGACCAGCGGCCAGGTGTTCATAAGTCCAGGGGCTGCGCGATTCGGCATGCTTGGGATAGAGCGAAGTACCGAAGAAGTCAGCGCTGCCCGCCATCAGAAAGTCATCCGGCTCGCCGTAACCGTCGCGCGGATCGGTGAAGAGGCCCGGCACGGCGGCATGGCTGGTGATGGCGTGTATGTGGTCGGCGCTGCGGACGGCATCGACGCGGGCCTTGAGATCGGCGGCCAGCTTGGCGGTGATGAAGTCTCGCCAGTCGAGATAATCGGTGAAGGAGAGAATGGTTGAGAAGCGCGGCGGCGCAACGTCATCCCAGCTTGTGAATCCGCGGTACCAGGCTTTATTGAGCGCCGCGAGGGTCTGATACTTCGCCTGCAGCCACTGGCGGAACCGCGCCTGCGTGTAGCGGCAGTAGCAGAACTCAGGGTCCTTGAGATAATCGAATCCCGCCCAGTTCACCAGGTGCGGTTCGCTCCACACATCCCAGCCGTAAAGCGCGTTGTAATGATTGGCATCCTGCGAAAGCGTCTCAATGAATTTCACGACCTCATTGCGGACAGCCTCATCATCGATGCAGAAGCCGGGCGCGGTCTGGGAATTGATTACGGCCCCCGAACGGTCCACGAAACGGGAATCAGGAAAGCGCTGGCCCACCCAGTCGGGCGCGGAATCGGTATAAATCTGAACGATCACCCGCAGGCCGCGTTCCTGCGCGAGCCGTAACAGCAGGTTGAGGTTTTGGAGATCAAACTGACCGGGCTTGGGCTCGGCAGTGGCCCAATCCACCCAGCACTTGACCGTGTTGAAGCCAACCGCCTTGATCTGGTCAAGGTCCCTGCCCCAGCGGTCAGCGCTCGAGGCGTCCACCGGCTCCAGCATGGGAGCGCGCGCTTTGCCGCCTCCGTACCAAACGGCTACCGGAAAGAACGGCAGCGAGGCAGGGGCGGTTTGCGGCGCGCCCTGGCCCGCCATTGCCCAGGTGAGGACGAGGACCGACGCTGCGGCGAGAATTCCGCGCCAGCCGAGCTTTATCTTCGCGACCTTCATTATGAACCCCTACCCTTGCTGGTTCGAAGCGGCAGTCCGGCTCCATTGCGAGACTGCGCGCATGTTTGCGCGCTGTTATGGAACTCGCTGGGAAATGCGCCGCGCAAATTCCACGAAAACATTCTGGTTGTGGCCGGGTTCAAGTCCCACATTGGGCGATACAAAAGTGGCAGGCTTGTGTCCGCTCTTCACCAGCAGCGAGCCGACTTCAGCCACCAGAGCCATGGCGATGGTTACGCCGGCGACGGTTGAGCCTGCCGCAAACTTCTCCTTGATTCCCTCCATATCCACCAGAGCGTCTTCCGGCGGCACGCAGTTGTCGATGGCGACGTCCGCAAAGTCTGACAGCTTCTTGCCGGTGGAATGCGTAGCGGCCGCCTGGCGGTAGTTCTGATCAGAAGAAACGGTCACAACCGTGAGGCCCCGGCTTTTGGCTTCAAGCGCCACCTCCACAGGAGCGGCGTTCAATCCGCCATGCGAAAAGACCACGATGGAATCGCGTGACTCAAGCGCGTAGCTCGCCAGAACGTTCCTGACGTAACCCTCCTCGCGTTCCAGCCACAGCAATTCGCGCGCGCCTCCCGGCCCGACGACGTTGAACCACATCAGCCGCGGATCGTAAATCGGACAGAAACCCACAAAGCTGCCATAGCGCGGAAAAATGTCGAGAACGGGAATCACCGAATGGCCGCTCCCAAAAAGATAGACCAGCCCGCCCGAACTGATGGACTTGGCCATGGCCGCCGCGGCCTTTTCGATCGCTCCCTGCTGGGTTTGTTCGATCTGTTTGATGATTTCGTTGATTCGAGAAAAGTACGTTTTAGATGACATACGGTCCTGTTCTTCGTCTCAGGTAACGAATTTGATCCAGGCCCGACTGAACAACCAGCCGGAGACGAGCTTTTTTGTCCGCGTGACCGCCGCTAGATGGCGAAAATCGGGCTAGGAAACACCGGAACATCGCATCGCAAAATCCAGAATTTGCCGACGCGCTCAGATAGCGGGCACTCGGTTTACTGCACAAATTAAGGGACATTTTTACACCCAAGGCGCTCCCTGTAGCAAGCTCTCAATGAACATCTCCCTGATGCCAAAATTGGGGCTAAAGCCATATGCGCCTGGAACAGCCAAGGTTTCAAGCATTTAGAGCTTTGACCGCAACTTATTCATTGAGACTGACAGATCCGTAAGCCTGCCCGCTAGTGCCGCCCGCGTGGGGACTACCTGGCAAGTGGCGCCCGTTTACCAAAGCTTGGTACCTGTAGTACCGATTATTTGACGAACATCATGCGTATGCTTAGGAGGTTTTTTACGAAAATTCTATTGACACTTCCTTGACAGAGAGTTACAAAGGAAGCTGAGGTAACTTAGTGCGAACCCGCGGGGCGGTTGCGCGTTCAATAAAAGTTACCATCGCGACCGCATGCTTGCAGTAGTAACCCGCCACCTGCATTCTTCAAGATGATCTCGATAGCTACCTCGTCCCTCCATGAAGTCTTTGCCTGAAAGGGCATTGTCAAAAAAGGGTCTAGGGCATCACCTGCAAATTGGAGGACTGATATGGCAGGACTGCGTGTACTGCGGGGCCGTTTATTCCGTACTGTCACACGGCTCCTGGTTGCAATTATTGCAGTTGGAGTATTGACCTTGTGCGGCGGAATGCCTCTTCTTGCCCAGGAAGTTACAGGCGGCATTACGGGCACAGTAACAGACCCCTCCCATGCTGCTGTGCCCGTTGCCGCTATTGTTGCCACTGACACGGTGCGCGGCACAACATGGCAAACCACAACGAATTCAGCGGGCGTTTACAACTTTCCAAGACTTCCCGCTGGAAGCTACACCGTTAAGGCGTCAGCCTCAGGTTTCGCGACCGTTACGAAATCGGCGTTTGAGCTACAAATGAACCAAGTGGCCCGCGTAGACCTCGAACTACAAGTTGGTCAGGTGACACAAACCGTAGAGGTGACGGGCGCCCCGCCTCTGCTCCAGACGGACACCATGCAGAGAGGCTTTGTCACCAACTCGAACTTCAATGTCAACCTGCCGCTCGCCACGCGGAACTTTATCCAGTTGACCTTGCTGGCGCCTGGCGTGACCAACGTAAACCCAAGCTCATTTGTAAACGGCCAGCGGACCGGCGGAGGCGGCCGGCCCTATGTTAACGGGAACCGCAAGGAGGCCAATAACTTTCTGCTGGACGGGATCGACAACAACCAGACGTCCGATAATCTCACGTCCTATCAACCGAGTCCGGATGCCATCCAGGAGTTCAATCTGATCACAAACAACGCCCCAGCCCAGTACGGCCAATTCCAGGGCGGCGTGATCAGCACCACCATCAAGTCGGGCACCAACCAGTTCCACGGTGACGTGTTTGAATTCCTGCGCAATGACAAGCTCAACGCCAACAACTGGGCGCGCAACTGGCAGGGTCTTGGGAAGCCTGGCCTGCGCTGGAACACTTATGGCGGCACGATTGGCGGTCCGATCATTAAGGACAAGCTGTTCTTCTTTGCGGATTACGAGGGAGAGCGGCTGGACAACCCGCCCGTGACGGGAGTCATCACCGTCCTGACCCCCGCCGAACGCAATGGTGACTTCTCGCAGTTGTTATCCGAGAAGGGGATTCAGCTTTACAATCCCTGCGCGTCCTTCTCCGGACCGTGCACGGCGCCTGCGAACCCGGGGGCGAGTCCTCGCTTGCCCTTTACCACGGCTAACACCGGACTTCCGGATAACGTCATTCCTACCAGCATGCTCGATCCGGTATCGCAAAATCTCTTTAACTCCGGGAAATATCCCGGCCCGACGATCCAGAATCCCTCGGGTTCGGCGTTTCCATTTCCGCTCCAAGACAACGCTCTCAATACGAGCAGTAGCCAAACCAAGAATGACCAGGGCGACGTCAAAGTCGATTACATGGTCAATGAGAGCAACCACATCTGGGGCCGTTATTCGCAGGGGTTCCAGACAATTCCCAGCACGAACTCTTTTCCGCTGCTCTCCCAGGGCTTTAACAATTCTCCTTACCACGGCGCGGTGCTCGACTGGACCCACACGTTCAGCCCGACCATGGTGATGGATGCAAGAATGGGAATAAATCGCATCTATCTGAATAACGGCGCTACCACCGCGGCTCTGGGAAATTTCGGCACTCAGATCGGTATCGGAGACGCCAACGTTCATGGCCCAGGCCTCCTGGCGCTAAACTTCACCAATGGCTTCGCGACCAATCTTGGCGCTTCTGACAGCGAACAGTTGTTCGCCGACACGACGCTTGAACCGACGGTCGATTTCATTTTGACCAAGGGTCATCACGAAATGCACGCCGGTTTTCAGGCGTTGCGGTATATCATCAACACGTTCTACGCCGGCAACAACGGTAAATTCGGGTTGCTCGCTTACAGCGGTCAGTATACGAGTTCGGGTCCGGGTGCTCCGGCATCTGCCAAGGGCTTCTCTGAAGCGGATTTCCTCCTGGGATTGCCCGGCGGCACACCCTCAGTCGGACTCGGAATCAGTGCTGGAACCTGGGGACATCGTAGCTGGATGTATGCTCCCTACTTTCAAGACAACTGGCGCATCAGGGACGGTCTGACCCTCAACCTCGGCCTGCGATGGCAATACACCCAGCCTTTTACCGAGGTCCATGATCGCCAGGCGAACTTCGGGCCCATCACCGGAACCGAATACTTTGCCGGCCAGGGCAACTGCCCCTACAGCAATTGCAGAGCCCTCTATAACAATTACTGGAACGATTGGGAGCCTCGAATCGGCTTTGCCTGGACGCCGGCCTTCAGCAAGAACACGGTGGTCCGCGGCGCTTACACCATCTCCTCTTTCCTGGAAGGAACCGGCACCAACCTGCGCCTTCCTCTGAATCCTCCGTTCAACTCGGAATTCGAGAACGATTACACCACGGGCAGCGCCCTCTTCTTCCCCGGCTCGACCTCGAGCCAGGGTCTGTCAGTGCTGGCGGCTCCTGCCAATCCATTCGTCAATACCAACATCCGGCTTTGGGATCCGAACGTACGGCCGGATGCCACCCAGCAATGGAACCTCAGCGTCGAGCACCAGCTCCCCGCGCAAACGCTGGTGTCGTTGGCGTATGTTGGGCAGCATGGAACGCACTTGATGGTTCCCAGGCCGTTCTTTCAGCGACGCCTGGTGGGTGAAGCTGGTTGCACATCAGCGAATGCCACCTTCTTCTCGGGGTCTACCGTGCTAACATGCGGCAGCCCGTATCTGTCCGGCAACCCGTTCCTCTACAACTCGATCGGGCAGATCTCCGGAACGGAATCAAACGGTAACCAGCGTTACGACGCTTTGCAAGCCAGCGTGACAAAGCGCATGACGCATGGGCTGCAACTTCAGGTGTCCTACACGTACTCCAAAACCATGACCAATTCCATTGGCTACTACGGTGACAGCGGGCAGGCGGCGTCCAATTCTGCGTACTGGCAGAATCTGTATAATATGGCGGCGGAATGGGGTCCTTCCTACTTCGACACCACACACCTGTTCACCACCTCTTACGTCTATCAGTTGCCATTCGGCCACGGCAAGAGCTTCGGAAGCAACTGGAACTCCGTGACCAACGGCGTGCTGGGCGGCTGGGAGATTTCCGGGATCGTCAGCGCTCACACGGGCTATCCGATCACCATCACTGGTCCTGACAACTCCGGGACGAAGAGCCGCGGCGCCAAGGCAAGCTGCATAGCTCCAGCCACTTATCCACACGGGGTAGGGCCGAACACCTCATGGTTCAGCATTGGGTCCTTCGCGCAGGCGCCAGTCGGAGCTTTCGGCACCTGCTCTAATGGGACGGTGCGAGGGCCTGGATTGACGGGCTGGGACCTTGGAGTCATGAAGAACTTCCACTTTACAGAGTCCAAATACCTCCAGTTCCGGAGTGAGTTCCTCAACTTCACGAACACTCCGGTGTTCAACGCGCCCAATCGCAGCGTGACCAGCTCTCAGTTCGGTCAGATCCGCAGCTCACAGGGCGAGCGCAACATCCAGT
Source organism: Terriglobia bacterium (assembly GCA_035712365.1). NCBI lineage: Bacteria > Pseudomonadati > Acidobacteriota > Terriglobia > Terriglobia bacterium. The sequence continues at coordinate 28,293 of DASTAW010000059.1, read as the reverse complement.
TCGCTCTGAAGTTCTACTTCTAACCCTCTGCGGCTTCACGCCTCTTGCGGGACATAGAAAGTCCCGCAGGGGGCGCAGCCGCAATTATGAAGCTGCCTCTTAAATTAAAGCCCCCCGTTCGATTCCCGTCCCACGCCCTCGAAGTCTTTGTCACCCCGTGATTCGTGCGGCCGGAAGACGTGGTTTGCGTTAGAATACCGGCGTGAATCGCAGAACCTTCCTCGGCATCGCGGCGACCGCGGCCGCTGTGGACATCGACATGAGCACCAAAACCACAAGCATTCCCATCATCGATACCCACATCCATCTGTTCGATCCGTGGCGCCCGAAAGGAATACCCTGGCCGCCGAAGGACGACACGAAGCTCTATAAACCCGCACTGCCGGAACGCTACTTGAAAGTAACCGAAGGGCAGAGCATTGTGGGCGCCATTGAAGTGGAATGCAGCCCGAGGCTGGAAGACAACCAGTGGGTGCTGGACACCGCCGCCAATGCTCCGGTGATGGTGGGAATGGTCGGCGACCTGGAGCCGGAGAGGGCCGATTTTCCGAAGCAGCTCGAACGCTTTCACCGCAACCCGCTGTTCCTCGGAATTCGCTGTGGAAATCTTTGGGGCCGCAACATAAGCAGGCAGCTTGGGAATCCGGATTTCGTTCGCGGTCTTAAGGAGCTTGCCGACGCCAGACTGGAAATGGACACGGCGAATCCCGATCCGGAGCTGATCGCGGCAGTTGTCCGGCTGACGGACCTGGTTCCCAACCTGCGCATTGTGATCGACCACTTGCCGCAAATGAAGGAGCCCACCGAACCCAGGGCAAAAAAAGAACTCGAGGCAAATCTGCTGGAGCTTGGCAAACGGCCGCAGGTATACGTGAAAGTTTCGGAGGTTCTGCAGCGTCTTGACGGCCGCCTGCGCCTTGACCTCAATGTCTACAAACCCACGCTCGACCGCTTGTGGGACATCTTCGGCGAAAACCGCCTGATTTACGGCAGCGACTGGCCCAACAGCGACCACATTGAAGAGTATCCGCAAGAACTCACTCTGGTTCGCAAATATCTTTTCGGCAAAGGGCGCGTGGCCGCAGAAAAAGTCTTGTGGAAGAATTCCGTCGCCGCCTACCGCTGGAAGAGACGCGACCCCAAGCAACCTGATCCATCTGCTGCCTAGCCTCCCACTGATCGCGCTTCCCATGCCGGCGTTTGTGACATATACTTGCCGCCTTGCGGGCTGGACAGAGCATTGGCATCCCCCTGCAAATCATCTTTGGGAGAGCACAACATGAAGCGAACCTCTCGCTGGCCACTTGGGATGGCTGTCCTGATGCTGACAGCGGTCCTGCCCCTATGCGCCGCGGAGCGATATCACGTCATCATCCAACGCAATGTTCCGGTCAGCATGCGTGACGGAGTGGTGCTGTATGCAGACATTTACAGGCCGGACTCGCAGGGTAAGTTTCCCGTGATCCTGGAGAGGACTCCTTACAATAAAGATGGCAGCCTCGGTTTCGCGATGAAGGCCGCGGAGCGCGGCTACATAGCCATCGTCCAGGATGTGCGCGGGCGGTACACCTCGCAGGGCGAATGGTATCCCTTCATGCACGAATCGCAAGATGGCTACGATACGGTGGAGTGGGCAGCCGGGTTGCCATATTCCGACGGCAAGGTGGGAATGGTGGGAGGTTCCTACGTGGGCGCTACGCAAATGCTCACCGCGATCGTGCATCCGCCGCACCTCGCCGGAATCTTTCCAGAGGTGACAGCCTCAAATTATCACGATGGTTGGACCTACCAGGGAGGAGCGTTCGAGCAGTGGTTCAACGAGTCGTGGACGTCCGGCTTAGCACAGAACACCCTTGAGCGCAGGGTTACGTCTGCAACCAATGCGCGGGAGGGCATGTGGACTCTCCCTCTCAGCCAATATCCGCTGTTCAATTTCGGCGCATCTTCGCCCTGGCCCACAGACCTGGGCGCGCTGGCGACTTACTTCATCGACTGGCTGTTGCACCCGTCCTACGACGACTACTGGAAACGCTGGGCGATTGAGGAACACTATCCGGACATCAAAGTCCCGGCGTACATTGTTGCTGCCTGGTATGACATCTTCCAGGGCGGCTCATTAAAAAATTATATCGGCATCAGGGCGCACGGCGGTACGGAAGCCGCGCGCAATGAAACCCGCCTGATGGTCGAGATCGGCGGGCATGCGGGCAGCGGAAGGAAGATTGGCGAGGTCGATTTCGGGCCGCAGGCTGACTTCGATCTGGATGAAATCGAACTGCGCTGGTACGACCACCTGCTGAAGGGCAGCAACAACGGAATTGAGAATGAAAAGCCGGTCAGGATTTTTGTGCTGGGCGAGAACCAATGGCGAGACGAAGATGATTGGCCATTGGCACGCGCAAAGAACGCCGAATACTACCTCCACTCCGGCGGCCACTCAAACCTTCTGACAGGTGACGGCAGCCTTTCCACGAAGGCCCCGGAATCGGAGCCCAAGGATCAGTATGTTTACGATCCGGAGAACCCTGTGCCCACCCTCGGAGGCCCGCTCTGCTGCGATGCCGCCCACCTTATGCCAGGCCCCGTTGACCAGCGCCCTGATGAAGCCCGGCCAGATGTGCTGGTCTTCACCACTCCCGCCTTCAGGCAGGACTTTGAGGTTACCGGCCCGGTGAAGCTGGAGCTCTATGCCAGTTCGTCGGCAGTGGATACCGACTTTACGGGAAAACTGGTGGACGTATGGCCCAACGGGTTTGCGCAGAATCTTACGGAAGGCATCGTCCGTGCCCGCTACCGGGGTTCACAGCTAAAGCCTGAGTACATGAACCCAGGCCAAGTCTACAAATTTACCATTGACCTCTGGTCAACCAGTAACGTGTTTAAGGCGGGGCACAAGCTTCGGCTCGAAGTTTCCAGCAGCAACTTTCCGCGGTTTGACCGCAACCCTAACACCGGAAACAGCCCGGAGAGCGCCAAGCGGTGGGCGAAGGCGACTAACGTGGTCTACCACGACAGTGCGCATCTTTCCGTCCTGGTGCTGCCGGTCGTGTCGCGCTAAGGCAATCTAGTGCGCCGTCGCAAAACTGCCTCCCAGGATGATTGCTGTATAATGGCGGATTAAACCGAAGACCAACGAACCGAGTGGCCCGGGGAGGGTGCCTTGCGATTACGTGTCTGCCTTTTCCTTCTTTCACTGCTGATCACGTTGAGTTCAGGTCTCCGAGCGCAAGCCTCGGGCAACGGCACGCCGCTTCGCCTGGATCTGGCCACGGGTTGGAAACTTCAGTCCTCCGCGCAAGTGCCGCAGCAGGGCGATGTCATTTCACAGGAAGGCTTCCAGCCCTCCGGCTGGTACTCAACCAGCGTTCCTTCCACTGTTCTGGCGGCGCTGGTTAACAACAACCTGTATCGCGATCCCTATTTCGGGATGAACCTTCGTAAGATTCCCGGCACCACCTACCCCATCGGCAAGAATTTTTCCAACCTTCCGATGCCGCCTGACAGCCCATTTAATGTGCCGTGGTGGTACCGGACCAGTTTCCCGCTGCCCGCGAACTTCGCCGGCAGGCAGATCTGGCTGCACTTTGGGGGCATCAACTATCGCGCCACCATCTGGCTGAACGGACACCAGATTGCAGGGCCCGACCAGGTGGTCGGCATGTGGCGAACCTATGATTTCAATGTGACGGACGAGGCCCTGCCGGGGAAAACGAATTCGCTTGCCGTCGAGGTTACCGCGCAGCGCGCCGACGATCTCGGCATCACCTGGGTGGACTGGAATCCGGCGCCCCCTGACAAGGACATGGGACTCTGGCAGGGAGTTACCGTGACAGCGACGGGGCCCGTGGCGTTGCGTGATCCTCAGGTGGTGACGAACTTCGACCTGCCGAGCCTCGATGTCGCACATCTGACCGTCCGCGCAGAGCTCGCAAATGGATCCGGTGATGCCGTCCGGGGCGTTCTAAAAGGAAGCATCGGCGATGTCAGCTTTCAGCAGGAGGTGGAACTGAAACCCCATGAAACGCGCGAGGTCAACTTCCTCCCGGACCATTTTTCGCAGCTCAATTTCCACAATCCCCGCCTGTGGTGGCCCTGGCAGATGGGGCCTCAAAATCTCTATCACCTGGAGATGGAATTTGAGGCTGACGGCGCGGAGTCGGATAGCAACGAGACCCAGTTCGGCATTCGTGAAATCACCTCCAAGCTGAATGCACATGGCTACCAGGAATTCATGGTGAACGGCAAATCCATCCTGATCCTGGGCGCCGGATGGGCCCCCGACATGATGCTTCGCTTCGATCCGGGAAGGACGGAAGAGGAAATCCAATACGTTAAGGACATGCACCTGAACACCATCCGCCTCGAAGGTAAGATTATTGACAAACATTTCTTCGACCTGTGCGACAGGTACGGAATTCTAGTGCAGGCGGGGTGGTGCTGCTGTGATTATTGGGAAAAGTGGAAGACCTGGAAACCGGAAGATTACACCGTGGCGGAAGACTCTCTGCGAGACCAGATCCGCCGCGTGCGAAATCATCCTTGCATGCTGGACTGGCTGTACGGAAGTGATAACGCGCCGCCTCCCCGCGTCGAGAAGATGTATTTGCAGGTACTGGCGGAATCCCACTGGCCGAATCCGTACCAGTCCTCGGCGACCGCGCAGACCACAACTCTGACCGGCCCCTCAGGATTAAAGATGAACGGTCCTTACGACTGGGTTCCGCCAAACTACTGGCTGTTGGATACGAAGAACGGAGGCGCCTTTGGGTTTGCGACGGAGATCAGCCCCGGTCCGGCTGTGCCGCCGCTATCCTCTCTGAGGATGATGATGCCCGCAAAAGACCTCTGGCCCATCAACCCCGTGTGGGACTTCCACGCAGGCGGGGGCGAATTTAAGAGCATGGGCATTTTTAATAAAGCACTCGATGAGCGTTACGGCCAGGCAACCGGGGTTGCAGATTACGCCGAGAAAGCGCAACTGATGACCTATGAAGGCGAGCGAGCCATGTTTGAGGGCTACCGCCGGAATAAATTTGTTTCTACGGGCGTGATCCAGTGGATGCTGAACACGGCTTGGCCGGGCTTGATCTGGCACCTCTACGACTATTATTTGCGGCCGGCGGGTGGATATTTCGGCACGAAGAAAGCGTGCGAACCGCTTCACGTCCAGTACTCCTATGATGACCGTTCCGTGGTGGTTGTTAACTCAGATTTGAGCCCGTATGAAAAGCTTGCGGTCGGCGCCACGGTTTATGACATCAATCTGAAAAAGGAATTCTCCCGGGAGCGAAGTGTCAACATCGCTCCAAACAGCAGCACGCGCGTTTTTCCCATTCCCAAGCTTCAGGGCCTCTCGACCACGTATTTCATCCGCCTGACCCTAAAGGATTCAGCCGGAAAACTGGCGAGCACAAACTTCTACTGGCTTTCCACAAAACCGGATGTTCTCGACTGGTCAAAGACCAGGTGGTACTACACGCCGGTCAGCAGCTATGCCGACTTCACGGCGCTGAAGGACCTGCCCAAGGTCGGCCTGAACCTCCATGCGACCACGCGTGTGGACGGCCCAATTGAGGTGACCAGCGTGACAGTCAGGAACCGATCTTCGCACCTGGCCTTTTTTACTCATCTCCGCATTGACAAGGGCGACCGCGGCCCAGAGATCCTCCCGGTGCTGTGGCAGGACAACTACTTTGAGCTGATGCCGGGCGAGGAGCGGGAGATTACTGCCAGCTACTCGAAGGATGCGTTACGAGGCGCCACGCCGTATGTGGCTATCGACGGCTGGAATGTTTCAGCCGGTTCCGTGGCAGCGGAGAAAGAGTAATTACCGGTTCCTGAGACTCATCGTACGGGGCACGCTCAGAAATATTCCCGCGCCCCGTGTGCGGGTATCTGCCTTTGCTTTACGAGTAGACCTCCTAAATCAGCATCATGGCTGGGCATTTATTCGACGAATACACATTTTGAAGGCTTGGAAGCAAAGCCCGCAGACTAGACCAATGACACAGCGTTTGGTTGTTGGAACAAACACCTCTTTTGAGATAAACTTGGGAAGCTAAAGTGATGTCAATGAAGAGTAAAATCCTGAACAAAACTGCCCAAATCATCCCAGGTCTGTTCGGGCCTCCCGCAGGAAACGGCAGATTGCTGCAGGAGCGGAACCGTCTGCCGAACCATGAGGGAAAATCTAAGGTACGGGAATCAACCATATACTTCCAGCCAGCAGAGACCCTTTATCGCAAGTGGCCAGCTCCGACCTGCATCATCGTCGATGGGCCCTACGGAGTCGCTGGCTTTCCGGGAGATCTGCCCGCCCATGGTAACTTAGCTGAGTGGTACAAGCCGCATATCGAGCAATGGTCCAAGTATTCAACTCCGCGAACAACGCTTTGGTTCTGGTGTACTGAGATTGGCTGGGCAACTGTCCATCCTATATTCGTTCGGAATGAGTGGGAGTACCGCGCGTGTCACGTTTGGGATAAGGGAATGAGCCATGTCGCAGGTAACTCTAACACTCAGACACTGAGAAAACTGCCTGTTGTCACAGAGGTTTGCGTCCAATACATTAAGCCGCCGCGATTCGAAATTGCGGGCTGTAGTCTTTCTATGCAGGACTGGCTCCGCTACGAATGGAAACGCACGGGCCTTCCATTCCATCTGGCGAACGAAGCGTGCGAAGTCGCGAATGCTGCGACGCGCAAGTACCTTACTGCGGACCACCTGTGGTATTACCCGCCTCCGGAAGCGTTTGAAAAACTGGCTCGTTTTGCCAACGAGCACGGGAGGCCAGAAGGGAAACCCTACTTCAGCACCGACAGGTTAGCTCCTATCAGCGCAACCGACTGGTCGAAATTACGCGCCAAATTTAAGTGCGAAGCGGGCGTCACGAATGTGTGGCGCGAACCGCAAGTGTCTGGCATCGAGCGCATTCAGGGCCAGCGCAATGGAATGCGTTACAAATTCGCCAGTCTGCATGGCAGCCAGAAACCCCGCCGCCTAATCGAGCTACTCATCCGAACCTGCACCGATGAAAGTGACGTCGTTTGGGAGCCTTTCGGTGGCCTTTGTCCAGGAGCGGTTGTCTGCTGTGACCTTAACCGAAAATATTATGCGGCGGAAATACTCCCAGAGTTCTACGCCGCCGCCGTTGAAAGACTTAATAACCATGCCAAAGCGACCCGCCCTTCCGGTGAGAAAAGAACCCGATAAATGGGAACACTATAAGCTGTGGCAACGCATACGGGAAGCTATCTTTGCTCTTCCTAGCCATTTCAGTTCGCCGACAACAATCGATGGTATGCTCGCACCTGACGTATTCACGCTTGCCGCTGCTCTGGGAGCAACCATCGAAGATGAGGTTGTCCAAACCTTAAATCGTATTCGGTCCGTGTGGGACCCTGACAAAAATTATGAGACATATGGGTTCGTCCGCCAGCCCCAAACGTTCCCTGACGTGCTGCTACGTAAAAAGAACAACGGAACCGAAATTCTTCTCGGTATCGAGTTAAAGGGCTGGTATCTTCTCAACAATGAAGGCATGCCGAACTTCCGATTCACCGTCAATCCTGGCTGCTGTAACCCATGGGACCTAATTGTGGTAGTGCCATGGGTACTTTCAAACGTGATTTCCGGCTCTCCTGTGGTCTACGATGTATTTGTGGAAATAGGTCGGTACGCCGCCGAGCACAGAAATTACTACTGGGAGCATGAAAGAACTGCCGAAGGCGATAGCAGCGTCGTTCCCGCAGTAGACATCAAAACTTATCCACTCAAGAAAGACAAGATTTCCGATCGGGCAGCGTATGACCCCGGAAAGAACTTTGGACGTTTAGCGCGCTATGGGGTTATGAGCGACTACGTCCAAAAGACGACTGCAAAAGGTGTTAGAGGAATTTCGGCTCGGGAGTGGCTCACGTTCTTCAAAAAGCATGCCCGACCGGGATCGTTTGTAGAGTCGCCTTGACACATGACAAAAGTGTCACAGAACGGCGCAATCCAGTTGACAAGACGGCTGAGCTTGGCTTAGAGTGGAGACTACAATTTGGTTGTGTAAGACCTGTATCTCATCCAGAGTGGCCGAGGGACGGGCCCTAAGACGCCACGGCAACCGCCCGGGAAGTAAGTCCGGGGTCAGGTGCTAACTCCCGCCCGTGATTGGGGGAGATGAGAAGGGGACGTAAGTCTTTGTATGAGCCTCCCCGATGAGAACCGGGGAGGCTTTTTTAGTTTGCCCTCTCCAAATCTCCTACCGACCCCAAGCCACTCTGGAACCGTAGCGACGCTTGGAGGAAATGTGAGCTATCTCAAATTTTTGGAATGCCGACAGTGCGGGCAGACTTATCAGATTGAGCCAATCGCTGCCTGCGAAAATTGCTGGGCACCCCTGGAAGTGGTTTACGATTACAAGCGGATCCGGGCGGAAGTCCCCCGAACACAGGTGGAATCGCGACTGCCCACGATGTGGCGTTATAAGGAACTACTGCCCGTGACCGGCGAGCCTGCTGTGGGACACTCAACGGGGTTCACGCCCCTGGTAGCGGCTCCGCGTCTTGCCAAGGCACTGGGAGTACGGGAATTGTACCTTAAGAACGACGCCGTCAACTTCCCCACCCTTTCCTTCAAAGATCGCGTGGTTGCCGTAGCACTTAGCAAGGCGCGAGAGTTTGGCTTTGAGACCGTTGGATGCTCTTCGACCGGAAACCTGGCAAACTCCGTTGCCGCACAGGCGGCAGCGGGTGGGTTCAAGAGTTTTATTTTCGTTCCGGCTGATCTGGAACCGGAAAAACTCATCAACACACAAATTTACGGCGCCACTCTGGTGAAGGTGAGCGGGAATTACGACCAGGTGAACCGGCTCTGCAGCGAAATCTCACAGAAGTACTCATGGGGGATGGTGAACGTCAACCTGCGTACTTACTACTCTGAAGGCTCGAAGACTTTCGGCTATGAAATCGCGGAGCAACTTGGCTGGCGGGTACCACAGAACATTGTGGTTCCTATGGCCGGTGGATCGCTGATCACAAAAATCCACAAGGCCTTTGGAGAGTTCAAGAAGCTCGGGTGGATTGAGCCGGCGGCAACCAGGTTTTACGGGGCCCAGGCCACTGGATGTTCTCCCATCACCACGGCTGCCCGGAACGGTACCTGCGAAATCGTCCCGCAGAAGCCGAACACGATCGTAAAATCTCTCGCGATCGGCAACCCGGCTGACGGCTTTTATGCTTCCAAGGTGATCCAGGAGACCGGCGGCGCGGGGGAGGATGTTTCAGACCCCGAAGTGGTTGAAGGCATTCGATCGCTGGCCGAGACTGAGGGCTTTTTCGCGGAAACCGCGGGCGGTGTGACCGTGGCCGTGGCGCGCAAGCTCATCCGAAATGGCACTTTGAATCCCGATGAATCAACAGTGCTGGCGATAACCGGAAACGGACTGAAAACCATTGGGGCCGTAAGGGAAGCCATCAGCGCCGAGGAAGCAATCCGGCCGAAGCTGGCGGATTTCGAGGACCGTTACCTCAAACTTCACGCGGCGGCAAGCGCCTGAAGCGCCGCAGCGCAGAAGGATGACGCGCCGACTGAGGCATTGTGGACCATCACAGACACTTGTAAGACTGGAGGCAGATTCGATTGCAGATCACAGTTCGTATTCCACCCCCGCTGAGAAAATACACCGATGGCGCCGAAAGCGTTGACACAGCGGCCCAGAATCTCGGTGAATTATTCGACGGGCTCGATCAGAAGTTTCCGGGCATCAAGAAGGTGCTTTGTGCCGAGGACGGCACGCCACAACGCTTTCTGAATATCTACGTCAATGATGAGGATATTCGCTTCCTGGGAGGCTCGCAGTACAGTTTTAATGATGGCGATGAGATACTGCTTATTCCTGCCATCGCCGGTGGCGCCGCAGTATAAGCGACCGAACCACTCTTCCCCGGACGCAGCAAGGCCATGCCCCAGCGCGGTTCAGTACGAGTTCCTGCCACCAGCGCCAATCTGGGATGTGCCTTTGACTGTGCGGCGCTGGCCCTGAACCTTTACCTCGACATCCACGTAACGCGGCGGTCTGACCTCGGCGTCAGTGTCCACTACAAGGGCACGAATCCGGACAGAATCCCTTCCGACGAAAATAATCTGATTGCCTCCAGCATGAAGAAGATCCTGCAGCGATGGGGCAACGACTACGGATTCGACCTGGAAATCAACAATCAGATTCCGGTAGGCGTGGGACTGGGATCCAGCGCGGCAGCTATTGTTGGCGCCATCGCAGCGGCCCACTGGCTTACGGAGCGGGCGCTTTACGATAACGAGATGGTTTCACTCGCGACCGAGATTGAAGGGCACCCGGACAATGTTGCGGCGGCGTGGCACGGAGGTTTCACCGTGGCGATGCAGGAGAAGCAGCGCGTGGTGGCCTATTCTTCTCCCGTACCGGACTTGTTCCACCTGGTGCTGGTGATTCCCAATTACGCGCTTGCTACAGAAAAGGCCCGCGCCGTGTTGCCGGCCCAATATTCACGGGCAGATGCAACTCACAACATCCAGAGGGCCGCAGTGCTGTCAGCACAGATGTTTTCAGGCAAGGTGGATTTCCACCCGGGTCTCTTTGACGACCGCCTGCACCAGCCCTACCGCGCGGAGTTGATGCCCGGCCTGAGTGAAGTTCTTGCGTTGAAACACTCGAGCTTGCTGGGCCTGTGCCTGAGCGGCGCCGGACCATCGATTCTGGCGTTCACCAAAACACACGCACCTGAGGTGGGCGAGGCCATCTGCCGGGTCTTGCGAGAAAAAGGCGTGGAGTCGAGTTACTCCATTCTCCTGCCCGACAATCGAGGCGCCAAAGGCTGGAGCCTGCCTGTCTGATGCCCGGACCAATTTTTCCGGAGAGCAGAACTCACTTCGGCGCCCACCAAACAAGCAGCTAGTACTGCACCTCGGTCAATCTGCCTGTATTTTCGCCTCTCAGCCAGATGTAAATGGGGGCGTGGGGGCTGGGCGGAGGCCAGGGCATTTCAATCTTGAGGGTCTGGGACTGGGCGCTTCCAGGAACAGGAGTAGGAATACCCTGCACCGGGTAGCCTGTTCCAGGACCCCACCCGGTCTTTTCGATCATCTGCAGGTCCTGCCCAGTGAGCGTCCCGGCATAAAGCGAGTCTTCTACTTTTTGATCGCTCAGGGTGAATTTGGTGATCTGCGGCAACCTTGTGACGCGACCAAGTGCATAGGGATCTGAGCTGCCGGTCGTCTGGTCCGTTACGGTAGCGGCCAACGTGCACCCCGACTGGCCCACCACGCCGGGTTCAACTGAAAGAAACAGGGCTCCGCTGCCAGCGAAATCAAGCTGGGCTGGTCCATTCCTGTCGCCGGGATGTAACGTGAGCGTCTGACGGGTATCGCTGTCATTGCTGCAGTCCAGGGCGAGAACCGGGCTCGGCCCCATATGTTCGGTCTCGATGGCGAAGCTGACCACCGAGCCTGCTGGGATTTCATTCTTTTCCAGCGAGATGTAGGTGTCCTTCGGGAACGAGACCCGCACGTCCGTGATTCTCGGGCGCGGACCCACCACGTGAACCATGTCCGCAACCGGCAGCGGCTTGCTAATTCCTCGAACGTAAAGGCTGGCACTCAGAAGTTCATCCTTGTGTACTTTCGGAGCGAGATGGAGGGTGGCTTTGCGCTGTTTGATTTCGCCCTCTGGCTCCGGAGCAAGGGCCCACTCGACGCCATCGCTTGTAATCCGGGTAATACGATCGAGGCCGGAGCCTTGAAGCGTCAATGTTTGCGTCGTTTCACCCAGGTTCGCGCGTAGCGGCAAGTCCAAAAGCTGTGGGTTCGGCGGATGGATGGTGAGCGGCACATCCTGGATCGCCCCGTTCAACTGAGTCAGCATCAGCAGATACCGCCCCGGCTCAAGGGTTGAAGTGTCAACTTCCGTCTGCAGGGCCTTCTGCTCGCCTCCCTGTTTACCCTTGTCAAGCGTGAAGCTCAGGTCTTTCGCCGTGGCGTTCTGGCTGCCCGCCCGCACCAGGGCCAGCTTGTTCACGAATTCGAAGTCGGGTCCGGTCAGCTTGACAGCAACGGTTCCGCTTCCGTGCACAAGGTTGTCTTCAGATTCCTGCTCAACCTTTGCCGAAGACAGATCGGCAAACTTGTGAAGTTCCAGCGTTCCGCCGACATCAAAGGGCGTCCAGTCCCAGAGGGCAGCCAGCTTGTATTTGCCCGGCGAAAGGCTTGCCTTCGAGAGGTCCAAGGTCAAGGTGTCGGCGGCAGAACCCACAGTAACATCGACCGGGACGGAGGAGTGGTGGTCATCCGAAACCAGCCGCCATTCGCGGGCGCGCGAGAGGTCTCTCAGTTGAACCCGGGTGGCACAGGTCACTTGGACCTCCGATTTCCAGTCAAGCGGGACGTACGCCGTCGCAGGAAGCGTTGCCGCCGGCGGGCCGGAGTTGGGGACCCGCCGCACCCACAAGAAAGCCGTCCGCATGCGTTTGGCAGGCTGCTTCTGGGTGGTGCAAAGCTCCAAATTCTTCGAGCTTGTGGTCTGCGCGAAGGCGGCGCGGAAGTCCGTGTCAGGAAACATAAGGGTCATCATATTCTGCAGCAATGAGGCTCCGCCCGCCGCCAACCCGACGGGAGTGCTGCCCCAGAACAAGGCCGCTACCCAGGCGGCGACACCCGCGGACTGCTGGAGCGCCGCCGAACTTTTCCGTTCTGCCAGCGGATCGTACGAAGAAAGCACCGGAACGACGGCGTGCAGCAACTGTGAGGCTTGCTGGTCTGCCGGAGCGGTCGAATTGATCGAGGGCAGCGAAACTCCATACTGCGACGAAAATCCCTTAAGCACGGCATCAAGATCGCGACTGGCCGGCGGCGATTGCTCGTAATTTGAAAGGGTCTGAACCAGGGCTTCGACCGTCGCAGCCTTTTCAGCATAATCCGCAAGCTGCGGTATCAGGTTTTGGTTGTGCTCGATGAGAGAATTGAACTTCTTGACATCAAGCCCATGAGGTCCATAAACCACGCCAACAATGGACGCGCGGGCTGGTACGTTCCATTCCTGAACCGCATTCGCGGGTTTGGGATCGAGGACTTCAATCTTGCTGGATGGGCCGCTCGATGCGGGAACAAGGATAACGGTGATCTTTCCTCTGGGCGCACTTTTCTGATCGGCGGATGGCGGTTCGTATTTCAGCTTCTCACCGCGCAGCACCTCGTTGACCGAATTGATTGGAAGCGGAGGCTGGCCATGCTCCGGGACCAGCATCAGGCGGAACTGAGTGACGGGAGTGCCGGCAGAGCATGTGCCGGGACTAATAGCAAGACATCGGCACGAACTGGCCAGCAACAGCAGAGCAAAATAAACAATAGTCCTCAAATCGACCTTATTAACCCCCTCCCTCTGTGTTGCAGAATCAGGCAAGCTTCAATAGTAGGTTCGACAATGCCTTTTTGGCAACCCATGCTGGCGGCTTGGTTCACTCTCGCTTGGATGTTGTACTGGGGAATAGGGATGGCAGACCAACTCCAAAAATTGCGAACTTCTGAAGCCAGCAAGCATCTCGCCTGGGACTTTGGGCGCACGCCAGACGGCGGTTTCGCCGCCCCCCACCCCTAACCACATCCTGCTGGACCGGTGCTAACTGATGGGTTCCGATTGAGAAACTGCAGGCCCTCCGCGCGCGAGAAAAAGCAAATGGGGGAGCCGTGTGGCTCCCCCCATGGTTCCTCTCTGACCGTCGCCCAGTGATTAGCCGCTGGGTCGGTCCGCACCGCAAGAGCGGTGTGATCAGGAAACGGTTACTTCCGGTGGACTTTGCCTGTCCATGTAACCATAAGTACCACCGTCTCGGGCAGGAATCAAGTCCCGAATTGAACTGCTTTGTTCCTTGGGATTTAGCGCTTATTAGTCTGTAGGTTACGATAAACACCGTTCTCGCGCGGACCGCGGAAATCGGGAGAGATGGAAGATTCGTCGAGGTGCAACTTTGCATCCCTCTCCTTCTCGTGTATTCTCAACCGAGGATAGACACCAGGGCCTAGATTTCGCCATCTGCTGCAGCGGATCCTTCACAGCCCGCTATTTCCATGGCCAATTGGTACCAGATCGATCCACAGTCCGCGGCAAAAGAACTGGGGAGTAATCCCGTCACCGGTCTGACCAGGGTTGAAGCCACACGGCGGCTCTCCGAGTTCGGCCGCAATGAACTTGAAGAGAGCGGAGCCAGGGGCCCCTGGCTGATTTTCCTCGATCAGTTGAAGGAACTGATGGTGGTCATCCTGATCATCGCTGCCATAGTCTCCGCTCTACTCGGCGACTACAATGATGCCATTGCCATCGGGGCCATCGTGATCCTCAACGCGGTCCTCGGCTTTTCCCAGGAGTATCGAGCGGAAAAGGCGATGGCGGCCCTGAAGAAGCTGGCCGTACCAACAGTGAAAGTGCGGCGGGACGGAGAAATTAGCGAGATCTCCGCCAAGGAACTCGTTCCCGGCGACGTCGTCCTGCTCGAGGCGGGTAACTCTGTTGCCGCTGATTGCCGTGTTCTAGAAAGCGCGAATCTCCAGACTCAGGAAGCCGCTCTGACCGGCGAGTCACTGCCCGTCGGGAAAACAAGCGCGGCGCTTCTGCAACCCGATCTGGCGCTCGCTGACCGCCACAACATGGTTTACCTGGGGACCCACGTAACCTCAGGGCGAGGAGAAGCTCTTGTTGCGGAAACCGGCATGCGGACGGAATTGGGGCGGATCGCCGGCATGATCCAGGCCGTGCGGCAGGAAGCCACGCCGCTGCAAAAGCGTCTAGTGCAGCTCGGAAAGATCCTGGCTGCGGCGGCGTTATTAATCGTCCTTCTGATCTTCGCCCTTGGCTGGCTTCGGGGTGAAGACCTGAAGGTCCTTTTTCTGACTGCCGTCAGCATTGCTGTTGCTGCCGTGCCGGAGGGTCTGCCAGCCATCATGACCATCGCTTTGACACTGGGCGCCCAGCGCATGCTGAAGCGCAGGATTTTGATCCGCAAGCTTTCTGCTGTCGAAGCCCTGGGATCCGTTACGGTGATCTGTTCGGACAAGACCGGAACGTTGACCGAAAACCGGATGGCTGCGACCTCTTTCCAGCTTGCCGATCACAGGGTAGAATTGCAAAACCGCGGCTCGGACGACTACCGCAAGGAGTTTCCTGAACTCAGGCAGCCTGGATTCGACCTGATGCTCGCAGGAGCCGCGTTATGTAATGACGCCGTGATGCGGTCAACCGACGGCAGTTCGAAGCAGTCTGGCCCTCTGGGTGATCCTACCGAAACCGCTCTGGTTGTGGCGGCAGCCCGGACAGGTCTCCTGAAGCCGGAGTTGGATCTCTCACTGCCGAGAATTGCCGAAGCCCCCTTCACGTCTGAACGCAAACGAATGACAACAGTCCACCGTTACGATTCCGATCGCGCGGACCTCCCTCCGGCAGTTCACCAGGCCTGCCACATGAGGCCTGCCTTCTATATCGCCTTCACCAAGGGAGCGGTTGATGTTCTCCTGGGCCTTTCGGATACCGTCTGGCTCAGCGACCAGCAAGAGCCTTTGAACGGCGCCTGGCGTGACCGGCTCTCTGCTGAGAACGACAACCTGGCGGCCAACGGGATGCGCGTGCTCGGCGTGGCCTATCGCTGCCTGGCTGCTGCCCCGCCCAAAGGCGATGTGGAAGATGTGGAACGCAATCTCACCTTTGTTGGCATGATTGGAATGATTGATCCGCCCCGGCAGGAAGCCGCGGCTGCGGTCAGCACCTGTAAGGCGGCCGGCATCCGGCCAATGATGATCACCGGCGACCACCCTCTGACCGCCCGCTATATCGCCAGCCAGCTTGGAATCTCCGATGGCGGGACGGTCGTGACAGGCACGCAACTCGAGCGGACCTCGCCCGCGGAACTTGCGCAACTGACGGAATCCGCCGCGGTTTACGCAAGGGTTTCTCCGGAGCACAAGCTGCAGATCGTGGAGGGCCTTCACCGGCGCGGCCATATCGTCGCGATGACCGGTGATGGCGTGAACGATGCTCCGGCGCTGAAGAAAGCCGACATCGGCATCGCCATGGGAATAACGGGGACAGACGTTTCAAAGGAAGCTGCTGACATGGTGTTGCTGGATGACAACTTTGCCAGCATTGTCGCTGCTGTAGAAGAAGGCCGGGTGATCTATGACAACATCCGCAAATTCATCCGTTACATCCTGGCAACGAACTCGGGCGAAATCTGGCTGATGCTGGCATCCCCATTCCTGGGAATGCCCCTGCCTCTGCTTCCGCTCCAGATACTGTGGATGAACCTCGTGACGGACGGCCTGCCAGCCCTTGCCCTCGGCGTGGAACCGGCAGAGTCCGATGTGATGCGGCGCCCGCCGCGACCGCCGCAGGAGAGCATGTTCGCGCGCGGCCTGGGAAGGCACACTCTCTGGGTGGGAGTGCTGATGGGGATCCTTTCTCTCGCTGTCGGCTACGAGTACTGGAAGGCCCATGATCCCGCCTGGCAGACCATGGTATTCACGACCCTCACGCTCTCGCAAATGGCGCACGTTATGGCCATCCGGTCAGAGCGCTGGTCTGTTTTTGAAATCGGGCTGAAATCCAACCTGCCGCTCCTGGGCGCGGTAGGGCTGACGGTAGTCTTGCAGCTTGCCCTGATCTATGTGCCGTTCCTCCAACCGATTTTCAAAACGGTCGCCCTGCCGGTACCAGATCTACTGCTGACAGCCGCGGTTAGCTCGATAGTCCTCGCCGCCGTTGAGCTAGAGAAGTGGGTGACGCGCCGGCAGTCGATAGCTCCGTGAATCCTCAGCCGATCCAGGCTATAGAGCTGCGACCCCGCGCTCTCGACTGCGGATCCGGATGACATCGTCGATCTTGGAAAGGAAAATTTTGCCATCGCCGATTTTCCCGGTGGAAGCATTCTCAATGATGGCATCCAGTACGGCATCCACGCTCTTATCGTCTATCACAATCTCGAATTTTATTTTCGGCAACATATCGGACCTGTATTCGTGACCGCGATACATTTCCGTATGGCCTTTCTGCCGGCCGTGGCCGCGCACCTCCGAGGCCGTCATTCCCTCTATGCCAATCTCAATCAACGCCTGTTTGACAGACTCGAATCTGGCAGGCTGAATTATCGCTTCGACCTTCGTCATCATCGTTCTCCTTTTGCAGCGCGGATATCACCTGGGCTCGCGTGATTCCGTATCGCCCGTAACTTCTGTCGCGTCATAGGGTACTGCCAACGATGCGCCTGTGGCTCAAGTTTTGTCGACCTCGCCTTTGTTGGAAGACCTCGCCGAGTTTCCGGCCTGCCCTATGGATCTCGGCGTCAGGGTGTTAATTCCTCAGGGGAGACACTGGCACGAGCCAGCGATTTGGCTGAAAGACCCGAGGCTTTGGTGGCGGCATCAGTTTGGACAGCCAGCCCAGTCGGCGCGGCGAACGGTGAAATCTGATACTCTGGGTAAGCTGAGATCCCGTGTTCATGCAGATCCATACCGTAGAGTTCCGCCTCTGGTGAAAGTCGAAGGGTTCCGGTTGCGTTCACAGCCAGCATAACGGCCATGGCGATTGCAAATGTCGCCGATGTGACGATTGCGCTACCGATCGCTTGCGCAACCAGCAAATGGGTTCCGCCCCCGTAAAACAGTCCCTTTAGAGGAGCAGAGTTATCGGCGGCAAGAGGTCCGGGGGCTCCATAACTGCCACAGGCAAAAAGTCCGAGCGATAAGGTTCCCCAAATACCGCAAAGACCATGGACGGGAACTGCGCCGATGGGATCGTCGATTCGCAGCCATTCGAGCAAGTCAACTCCCAGAATGACCAGTACTCCGGCGATTCCGCCCAGCAATATTGAGCCCGTCGGGCTGACCCAATAACAGGGACAGGTAATTGCAACGAGTCCGGCCAGAAATCCGTTCGTGGTATAGCCCGCATCCCATTTTTGGTTCCTAAGATAGCCGTAAAGGATGGACGTAAGGCCGGCAGCGCACGCGGCCAGGGTCGTGTTTGCTGCAACCCGGCCGATGCCTTCAAAGTCCATGGCGGATAGAGTACTTCCCGGGTTGAAGCCGTACCAGCCGAACCACAGAATCAGTCCGCCAGTGACGGCGATGGTCAAATCATGGGGAAGCATCGGAGCGCCGCCGTCGCGTTTGAATTTCCGTCCGAGGCGCGGACCCAAAACGATGGCGCCCGCCAACGCGATGAATCCACCTATCGTATGGACGACTGTCGACCCCGCAAAATCATGGAAGCCCGTCCCCAAGGCTGAGAAGAAATGTCCGGAGCTTCCCATAGTCGCCAGCCATCCGTCGGGGCCCCACGCCCAGTGTCCAATGATCGGGTAAATAAACCCCGTGACGCAGATGCTGTAGAGAAGATCGCCGACGAATCCGGTCCTCCCAATCATCGCACCGGAGGTTATGGTCGAACACGTGTCGGCAAATGCGAATTGGAATATCCAAACCGCTAAAAATGCCACACCGGTGCTTTCGTAGGTAGCGGGCGCGTTCTGCAGAAAAAACCAGTGATAGCCGATGAACCCATTGCCGTGGCTGAACATAAATGCGAAACCTACGGCGTAGAACAGGATGCCGCAGAGGCAAGTATCTACCACGCATTCGACGAGCACGTTAACGGTTTCGCGGCTGCGGCAGAAACCGGCTTCAAGCATCGTGAAGCCGACTTGCATACCGAAAACCAGGAACGCCGCGATGAGGGTCCATGCAGTGTTCACCGGGTTAATCACGTCGCCTGCTTTTACCGGCGTGTCAGCGGCGTATGCGCTGGTGAAAAATTTCCCGGCGCCAATCATCACAACGAGGATCACGAGTCCCACTCCCAATGCCTTGCCGCCCAGCAAAATCTTCCCGTACTGGCGCCATTCAGGGTCGCGCAACCGCTTCCGCAGTCGCGAGAGTTTTTCTGACATTGAAAGCTGTGGGCCTTCTCTCAGAGTGGCGGACATCAGTTTTTCTCCTTTCGACGAAAAGAATACAATGGGCATCAATATGGTTCGGGTTCGCCCTGAATGTGAAATGTGCAATCGCTCTTGAATTTCATTCTTCAACACGCCATGTCTGACACTTACCTGGCCCCATGAATATCAAAGACGTAGATGAGACCTAATTCCATGGTGTTTTGGTTCTTCGTCAGGTCCACGCTGCGCCGAAAGAATGGGACATCCGACATGTCGCGCCGGAATTCCAGGCGGCTGATCAGCCCATGAGCGAAAGTGCGTTCCAGAGTTAGGGTGTATTCCTGGATGTGCTGGACGGTCCCGGTGGTGAAGCCGTTTTGATCGTCGTAGTATTCGTACCGGGCGGCAAATGCGTTCCTGTCATTGAACGCGTATCGCGCGTAGGTTGCGATCCCGGTCCACTTCACCGAATTTACTCCTGGGATCATGTCCCCGGCTCCGTAGTCAAAGTTTTCCAGCAGGGAGAATTTGGGGGTTACGTTGAACTGAACCACCGTGTCCGACAGATGCCGCCAATGTGCATTGGTGTTTGGCGTTTGGGGCCCGCCCAGATAATTTTGAGTGATGCTCACCTTGGAGCTGGGCGCCAATGCCAGGCTGAACCCGTAGGTCTTTCCAGTGTTGACAGCAACAATATTGTTCCAGCCGTTGACCAGATAACCCGTCAGCGCGACCTTGGGGCTGAAGGAGTATGCAGCTCGAAGTCCAAAGTGGTAGAACGGGATGGCAAAACCGAACAGGATGCCCCGGCTGTAATTCCAGCCGGGAGCGGATTCGATCACTTCTGCACCTGCTGGAGTTACAAATTTCCCGAAGTCGATTTGAACTCCCTTGCCAATTGGCGCAAGGTACGAAAGATATGCTTCCTTCACATTTTGAGCAAACGATTCTCCTCCCGGCTCCAATGCGTTAACCACGTGCATGGCATTTCCGAATCCTAAGGTCAGGTTGTAACCCAACCGGGTGTTCTTGTCCGGGCTTCTTTTGACAACAAGTTCAGCAAGGTTCAACGAGAATTGGTTGGTGTAATTGTCAAAGACTCTCAGCCCCGCCTGACGACTTGCCGGGTGTTCAAAATCAAGTCCGTAGTACCCATCAACAGAACCGCTGATCGTAGTGGAATCAAAGAGGGTTTCCGCCAAGCCTGGCTTCCGGGCGGTCGCGGCTGGCACTGGCGTCACCACCGCAGATCCCGGATCGGCTGCCGGCGCCTCATTCTTTTCCCGGGCTTTCTTCAATTGATCAATTTGGGCTTTGAGCGCATCCAGTTCCTTCTGGAGTTCCTCGATCTTCGCAGAAGCGTCAGCCGCGATTGTCGATCCTGCCGTTCCAGGGGCCTGCTGGGCATTCAACCAGAAACAGTTCGTTACAATTGTGAAGAAGACCACCATTGGCCCCACGGTAAGCCGTGAGAGTTTCATTCCAGGGCCCTTCCTTGTCTTTTTGGAGTTCTGCCCCAACCAGCGTGGTTACCATAATGAAATTGTGTATTTGCTGTCCAATCAATAGTTATGTTGCGTGCGATAAAAAACTTTTGGATAAATTAATTTTTTGCTGCGGATAAAAAACGCTGCAATCGTCTGCTGAGATATCTGTGAGAGGCAGGCGGTGTGAAGCACACAAGCTGTTTGTATCCCGGGAAGGCGGGCCGGGCGCGCCAGCCGCACGATTCCAACGGCGCACACGGAGGAGAAGCAGTAATCGGGCCGGTGAGTGCTCCTGCTAATTGGATGACTCTGTACTGTCTGTAAACGCCCACTGCCACGCTTGACCACCCGTGTTCGTTATGCAAGAGAGCTTGGTTCGGCAGCAGTTCTTCTCGGTGGGAACTTGGACCGGGCGGATCTATACTTCGCCAGCCGCGCCTATCCGATTTCGAAAACCAACCAGGATTTCTACCCCGGGGTTCACTTATCGAGCACGGTTGGAAACCCGGCGTGTAAAGCACAACAGCATTGAGCGCCGCACGTGATCCATATCCTGCCGGTTGACTTGCTTTCTTTGGCGGGCGCGGCCATCCTCCCTCCCCTGCTTCAAAGCTTTAGGACGAGCGCCCGTCCATTTACGGACATAGAGTCGTATCTTCTTCCTGCCAGGCAGCGTAAAGGAGTAAACTTGGAAGTCTCCACCCTTGGGGTTCGGTGAACGGAAGAGATCGATCGAATGCTGGCCGAAGCCAAGACGTCTGTGTAATTGCCGGTTCCCTTTCGACAGCGGCAGTGAACCGGGAACAGGAAATCTATGATTCTCAGCATCGACAAGAGGAGTGCAGCGAATGGAAATCAAAAGAGTGGGCTCGCAACCTTCTGTGAAAGGTCCTTCAGAGTGGTTCACCGGCACGGTGCGGATTGATCCGCTTATTCAGACGACTGATCCAGCGCTTGTTCAAGGCGCCAGCGTAACATTCGAGCCGGGCGCGCGCACTGCGTGGCACACCCATCCTCTGGGCCAGGCTCTCATCGTTACCTCCGGCTGTGGCTGGGTGCAGCGCTGGGGCGGACCAGTCGAGGAGGTTCGGCCGGGAGATGTGGTCTGGTTCGCTCCAGGCGAAAAGCACTGGCACGGGGCCACGCCGGCCACCGCCATGATGCACATCGCCGTCCACGAAAAAAAGGATGGCAAGGTGGTCGAGTGGATGGAGAAGGTATCCGACGAACAATACCGGAAATAAGTCCGGAGACCATTTTGGGGAGAACGGGAGAAGACAGCTTGCCCGCAACCGAACTTGAAAGTGAGCATCAAAGCCCGAGACCCTGCAGGATTGCGGCGGAGCGGGAGATTCATGATCAACGACCTGTTATTGGCCTCGCGCGCCGGCCCACCCTGCACGCAAAGTATAATTTCTATATAGGAGCTTGAATCCATGTACAAAGCGAAGGCCTATTCTGCTTCGAGCGCCACATCACCACTTGCCTCGGCGGTAATTTCGAGGCGCGATCCGATTGAAACCGATGTGCAGCTTGAGATACTGTTCTGCGGCATCTGCCACTCCGATCTGCACACGGTCCGTAACGAATGGAGCGAGGCGATGCCCACCAGCTATCCCTGCGTCCCCGGCCACGAGATCGTCGGACGCGTCACTAAAGTCGGTTCCGCCGTGAAGAAGTTCAAATCCGGCGACATCGCCGCGATCGGCTGCATGGTTGATTCCGACCGCACCTGCCCGGAGTGCCGTGCCGGCCAGGAACAGTTCTGCCCAAACGTGACCCTCACCTACAGTTTTCCGGACAAGCACCTCGGGGGCGTCACCTATGGCGGCTATTCCGACAGCATAGTGGTTGACGAGCGGTTCGTGCTGCGGGTTCCTTCCGGCCTCGACCTCGCCGGGGCGGCGCCTCTCCTCTGCGCAGGAATCACAACGTACTCGCCCATGCGGCACTGGTGCGTGAGCAAGGGGAAGAAAGTTGGGGTTGTGGGTCTTGGCGGGCTTGGCCACATGGCAGTGAAGTTTGCCAACGCGCTCGGAGCCCACGTGGTTGTTTTCACCACTTCACCCGGCAAGAAGGATGATGCGCTACGCCTCGGCGCTGATGAAATAGTGGTTTCACGAAATGCCGATGAGATGCAGAAGCATGCCGACAGCTTTGACTTCATCCTTGACGCCGTTTCCGCTGACCACGACATCAACGCCTACATCAACCTGCTGAAACGCGACGGTAACATCACGCTGGTTGGCGCGCCGGCAAAGCCTCTCAGTGTCGGCGCCTTCGGGCTTTTGCTCAGGCGCCGCAGTCTCTCCGGCTCGCTGATCGGCGGCATCGCCGAGACCCAGGAGATGCTTGATTTCTGCGGCCAGCACAACATCACCTCCGATGTCGAAGTCATCCCCATTCAGAAGGTCAACGAAGCGTATGAGAGGTTGCTCAAGTCCGACGTCAAATACCGCTTCTCCATCGATATGGCTTCTCTCAGGTCGGAATAGACGAGGGTGAGGAGGAAATCAGGGGTTGGAACGGACTGAATTCCTCGTTATTGGCGCGGGACCATACGGTCTTGCTGCCGCGGCATATGCCCAATCGCTCGGAATCAGCGTCACTATCGTCGGGAAAACCCTGGACTTCTGGAAGAGCAATATGCCGCCGGGCATGTTCCTG
Organism: Terriglobia bacterium; assembly: GCA_035712365.1. Lineage (NCBI taxonomy): Bacteria > Pseudomonadati > Acidobacteriota > Terriglobia > Terriglobia bacterium. The sequence goes on along the minus strand of DASTAW010000059.1, from coordinate 5,201 downwards.
CGTTCAGGCCGGGACTGGCACCTTGATGCGCGCCAGACCGCCACGTTTGAAGCCTACCTGAGCGGGCGCGAACTGACGCCCGCCGAAGCCAGCCCCGTGCCGCTCGACACCTTTCTCGATTATGCCGGGTGGTTCATGGGGCAATACGGCGTCATCCCGCGCAATGCCCACGTCGTTCACTTGATGTGGTCCGGGGGCATCTATGTCGCGTCGCTCGACGACGGATCGCGCCTTTGCGCCGGCAAGATCCTGCTCGGTCTTGGGTTCGCTTGTTTCAAACACTACCCGGATGATCTCACCCGGAAACTGCCTCCCGGCTCATTCACGCACACCTGCGACGCAGTCCATTTCGAGCAGTACCGAAGTAAGCGCGTTTTGATTGTCGGTGGACGCCAGAGCGCCTTCGAATGGGCGGCGCTGATCCGCGAGCATGGCGCAGAGGAAGTCCACGTGGTGTACCGCCATGCCACGCCCAGTTTTACGGGGCCGGACTGGTCGTGGGTGAAGCCCATGGTGTGGCGAACGCTCCAGGACCATGCCTGGTGGAGAAAGCTCGGGTCCGGCGAGCGGGAGCAAATTCAAAAGGATTTTTGGATGGCGGGCCGACTGGTCCTGGAAGAGTGGCTCGCCGCGCGCGTCGATCAACCCAACATCCACCGGCACGAGAAGGCTTGCATCGAATCGGCGGGCGCGCAGGCCGACGGCACGTATGAAGTCAAGTTGAGCGACAACTCAAGGTGCAATGTGCACCACGTCATCCTCGCCACCGGTTACCGCCCGGCCATGGGCAATGTAGGCTTCCTGGACCGCGATACGGTCCTTGACCGGCTGGCGACGATTGACGGTTTTCCTGCGCTCGACCCGGAATTCCAGACCAATCTCCGCGGCCTCTATATCAGCGGCCTGGCCGCCACGCGCGACTTCGGCCCCTTCTTCGGCTTCACCGTCGGCTGCCCGGTTGCGGCCAGAATTATCGGCGACGCAGTGATGGGCTGATGGTTGGTGGTCGCGTCAAGACCCACCCAGGCAAAAACAGCAGACAAACTGTGAGGTCAGCGCCGCTTCCTGTCTTCGTTCTGCGTGACCCGCAATTTCACCATCTTCTTAACAAGCGCAGCCGGCAACGGCTTGTCCGTGGGGAATTGGACAGTTCCTTTTGAAATGTGGAGTCCCCTCAGTTCATCCTTCAAGGCTTCTATGACTGATGAGGTTGGAAACAGGCTGCAGTGGTTCGAAAACGCGGCAAACCACACCAGAATTCCATTGTGCTTGAGTGCGGGCATTCCGTAACTGATGGTCTCAGTGGCCTCGGGCGGAGCCGCGGATCGAATCGTCGCGCGAACCTTCTGCAACGTACTTCGGGCTGGTTCCGGGACTCCGGCAAGATATTCATCGACGTTTTTCGCAGGGCCTTTGGCTTTCGCCACAGCGGCGCCCTTGCCGGATTTCAATTTCTTCATGCCTGGAATCTTACAAGAGCTCCCGCCTTATTTCCGCATTCGTCATTCCAGGCCCGGGGTCCTAATCTTCCATAACGGCGCCGCAAGTCAGGGCGAGATTCGGTGGTGACTCAGTTTGGTTCCTATTTGTGACACGGCCATCCTGGCCGTGTCTTTTCGCGGCAGTACGGGCGAGGACGCCCGTGCACAAATCAAACTGAGCCACTACCAGAGATTCCTTGCATTCCACGCGGTATGATAGTGGTTGATGGCCGCACCCGACATCCCCATTGTGCCCGTGGCAGGCAACGCGCCTTCGTCGGTTCGCGTGCTTGCTGACCAGGCATTCTCGCGCGCGGCGGGGGCGCCGCTGATCGGCGGCAACAGAGTCCAATTGCTGCGCGACGCGGAAGAGAATTACCCCGCCTGGAAAAAAGCCATTCGCGAAGCCCGGCGCACGGTCCATTTTGAAAGTTACATCATCCACGACGACGACATAGGGCGCGAATTCGCAGACCTGTTTGTCAGCAAGGCCCGCGAAGGCGTCCACGTGCGGGTGCTTTATGACTGGATGGGAGCCATCGCCCGCACCGGGTGGAGCTTTTGGCGGCGACTCCGGCGCGCCGGAGTCGAGGTGAGATGCTTTAACCCGCCGCGCGTCGATAGCGCCTTCGGCTGGCTCAGCCGTGACCATCGGAAGACCATTATTGTGGACAACCAGATCGCCTTCGTCACAGGGCTGTGCGTGGGCCGGGAGTGGGCGGGCAATCCCGCGCGGCGTATCGCTCCCTGGCGCGACACAGGCGTTTCAATCGAAGGGCCGGCATTGCCCGAGGTTGAACGGGCCTTTGCGTCAACCTGGGCCACCTGCGGCGCGCCGCTGCCTGAGAGCGATCTGGGGATCGGCCGACCTTGCCCTGAGGCTACGGGGGATGTAGCCCTGCGGATCATCGCCACCCAGCCGGGCGTGGCGTCGATGTACCGGCTCGACCAGTTGATTGCCGCCGTGGCGCGGGAATCCATCTGGCTGACCGATGCCTATTTTTTAGGAACGTCATCCTACGTCCAGGCCCTTTGTGCCGCCGCGGCTGACGGTGTGGACGTTCGCCTGCTGCTGCCACGCGCCTCCGACGTGCCGTTTATCCGGGCCGTTTCGCGCGCCGGTTACCGCACGCTGCTCGAAGCCGGCGTGCGTATTTTCGAGTGGAATGGCCCTATGCTCCACGCCAAAACCGCGGTCGCAGACGGCCGCTGGGCGCGCGTAGGTTCAACCAATCTCAACATCGCGAGCTGGGTCAGCAACTGGGAACTCGACGTGATTGTAGAAGACGAAGGATTCGCGGGCGAGATGCAGGCCATGTATCTGGACGATCTGCACGGCGCCACTGAGATTGTCCTGTCTGCCAAGCACCATCCCAGCCCTGTCGTGCCGCGAGGAATGCGCAGGAGGCCCCGCGGGGCTGCCCGTGGCAGCGCCACCTGGGCGGCCACGGGAGTGCTGCGACTCGGCAAGGCAGTGGGCGCTGCGGTCACCAGCAGCCGTGTTCTGGGGCCGGCGGAGGCTTCCGTGATGCTGTCGGGGGGACTCACGCTTCTGGGGCTTGTGGCCTTTGCCGTCCTGTTACCCAAAGTGGTTGCCGGGGTGCTGGCCTTTCTGGCCGCCTGGATCGCGCTGACGCTCCTCGTGCAGGCATGGCGGCTGCGCTTTCCACGGAAGAAGCCGGCCGAGCACGCGAGAGACGCCGAGGGCAGCCCGCCCGCTCCCTTGGAATCGCCCTGAGACAGCAGAAATTTTCCGCCAAACTCAGCCGACGGCCGCCGGCTTTGCATCTAATAATTAGATGGGCAGGTGTTTGTAGCGCCCGGCATTTCACGGGTTTGTAGCGCCGGGCTTCAACCCAGTGGGCTAATCCGCTTATGGAAATTGAAACAGGACGGTCTCATACCCTTCGCGTAGCCACTTACAACATCCACAAATGCCGCGGACTCGACCAGCGCGTGCGTCCCCGTAGGATTGCCCAGGTGCTCCGAGAAATCGATGCGGACATTGTGGCACTTCAGGAAGTGGTGGGGTGCGGTTCACCTATGTGCGAGGACCAGACCTGCTACGTGGCGGACGCACTCGGTTATCATCCGGCCTTCGGCGAAAACAGGCGGCACAACGGGGCGGCTTACGGCAACCTGCTGCTCTCGCGCTTTCCGATTGTCCGATGGCGGAATTACGACATCACAACGCGTGGCCGCGAGCCGCGAGGCGTGCTCCGAACCGACGTGCGGCTGCCCGACGGATGCGTCCTGCACCTGTTCAACGTGCACCTCGGCACCGCCTACCGCGAGCGGGGCGAGCAGGCCCGCCACTTGACCAGCCTGCGAATCCTCTGCAACAGCGAACTCTCCGGAACGCGCATCGTTTTGGGTGACTTTAATGAGTGGATTCCCGGAGAAGCCACCCGGCTGCTCTCCGCCCACTTCGGCTGGGCCCGTCGGTCACGCTTCGCCCACCGGCGGACGTACCCTTGTGTCCTGCCGCTGCTGCGGCTTGACCACATCTATTTTGACGATACCCTCAAGCTCCACCGGCTGGCGCTCCACCGCAGCCGCAAGGCGCTGGTTGCCTCAGACCATCTGCCGGTCGTGGCGGAATTCAGACTGCAGCCCCGCTCGGCCCATACTCCCTCTCACGAGGCTTCTAACGCCTGGGCCGAGCAGGCGCTCAGCCTCCAACCGTAAGCTGCTCATTGTGCCGTCCCCGCCTGCAGGAAGCATGATCTCGGGCGCCTACAGGCCCCTTCGCGAAGCCGCGACCACGGGCAATCAGTTTCGGTGGCGCACATATCGCGGCGGCGAAGGCGCGCTCCGCACGTCGCGCCAGGCTAACTGTCAGGATCACCCGATCCTGACCATCTCCTCCAGCTTTGCGACAGAATCTGCGTGCTGCGCGCTGACGAGCCGTTCCTCCACCTTGTCTGCCACTGGCTCCGCCAGCCATCCACCAAGAGCGGCCAACAATTTTAATGCCGGGTAGAGGGGGTTCCACGGCAGAACTGTCAGCAACAACACCGCTGCCACCCACTCCAATCCAGCAACCCACACCATAGCAATGCAAAGCATCTCCAGTGCCAATCTCACCTTGTCTTCAGAATTAATCATTCCGGTATCCCCCTTCTACTCTCAGCTCACTCGTTCCCGCTGATGGTGCGCTCTTGCTTTGAAAATCCCCCTCCCGCCAGCGAATTTCCAGCCGGTGACCCTCAACTGGAAGGGCGCCGCTGGCCGTCTCCCCCGTACAAACTTTCACGTTCGGCGACTGACAATCACTGGCCATACTGACCAGAAATGCGCGGCATCATCCGCTCGCTTCATGCGGCGTGCTGGGTGATGCCTGGCTTTCCTGGGACTGTCGGCTGATGCGATCTGCCGATTTTCCCCCTTTACCTGTGTGAACCCTTAACGCAAAAGTAACTCGGAGCAGAGATGCTAACAATCAGGGAATCCACCTATTTGCGCTGCGGAAATTCCCTATGAATTCCAGCCGGGAAGACCCATCGCCTGAGAGCGATTGGCCAATCGAGTTGAGCAATTAAAGCTCGTAATTTCATATATTTATGCATCAATCGAGGAGGTGACGTAAATTTGTGTGTGTAAAAGTGAGGAGGGTGTAAGTTGGTTTCGCCGAGCAAGCGGAACCAAATCCTTAGAAAAGGAGCTTACACCCCATGGCGAAAGTAGCACCGATGACGGAGCAGTTCCAACACTTTGTGC
>DASTAW010000058.1 GCA_035712365.1 Terriglobia bacterium | reverse complement strand
GCACAAAGTGTTGGAACTGCTCCGTCATCGGTGCTACTTTCGCCATGGGGTGTAAGCTCCTTTTCTAAGGATTTGGTTCCGCTTGCTCGGCGAAACCAACTTACACCCTCCTCACTTTTACACACACAAATTTACGTCACCACCAAGCCCTCCATTTGCCATTCCTGCCCGCCGGGGATATATTTCCAACCTATAATGGTTTAATGGTTCACAGCCCCCAGGGCAGTCGGCGCAGATCGAAGGCGAACCTTTTCGGCGACAAGTTCATCTCACTGGATATTCCAAATGGAGGGATGAATCATGAAAATCGGCATTATTGGCGCAGGACACATTGGCGGCACGCTCGCGCGGCGGCTGACACAGCTTGGGCATCAGGTTTCCGTGGCCAACTCTCGCGGGCCCGAATCGCTTGCCGGGCTTGCCAAAGAGACCGGAGCGAAGGCGGTGACGCCGGCTGAAGCCGCGCGTTCCGGCGATGTGGTGATCGTGACAATCCCGCTGGCGAATGTTCCCGATTTGCCCAAGGACCTTTTTGCGGGCGTTCCCGAAAACATCGTGGTGGTTGACACGGGCAACTACTATCCGAGGCAGCGCGACGGGAAAATCGAAGGGATCGAAGGCGGCATGCTGGAGAGCCGGTGGGTGGAGAAGCAATTGAGGCGGCCGGTGGTGAAAGCGTTTAACAACATCTATGCCCAGCACCTGATGGAAAACGGCAAGCCCGCAGGCTCGCCCGGGCGAATTGCCTTGCCGGTCGCGGGCGATGACAAATGGGCCAAGGACGTCGTGATGGGGCTGGTGAACGAACTCGGATTCGACGCCGTTGATGCCGGAGGACTGGATGAATCGTGGCGGCAGCAACCGGGAACTCCCGTCTATGCCACCGATTTTGATGCAGAGGGAGTCCGGCGGGTGCTGGCCCAGGCATCTCCCGGCCGAAAGCCGGAATGGCGGGCTACTTCAAACAGTCCCGGAAGCTATGCCCGGCCGGCATGAGGCGCCGATAATTTGATCAGTAACATTTCGGAAAGCAGGTCCCTCGCTTACGCTCAGGATGACAGGAGGGTAAACATCTTCGAATTTTGAAGGGAGAAACTGAAATGGCAGGCAAAAAGATTCTGATGCTTGTCGGCGACTATGTCGAAGATTATGAAGTGATGGTGCCTTTCCAGGCCCTGCAGATGGTGGGGCACAAGGTTGATGCTGTCTGCCCTGGGAAGAAAGCGGGCGAGACAGTCCGCACGGCCATCCATGATTTTGAAGGCGACCAGACCTACAGTGAGAAGCGCGGACACAACTTCCAGGTGAATGCCGCTTTCGAGGACGTCAAGGCCGGTTCCTACGACGCGCTGGTGGTTCCCGGCGGGCGGGCTCCGGAGTATTTGCGGATGAATGAAAAGGTGCTGGAAATCGTCCGGCATTTTTTTGACGCGGGAAAGCCGGTGGCCGCACTGTGCCACGGAGCGCAGTTGCTGGTGGCGGCAGGCGTCGCCAAAGGAAGGTCGATCAGCGCGTACCCGGCGGTGGGACCGGAAGTCACCCTGGCCGGAGGAAAATACGTTGACCTTCCCATGACGGAAGCGCACGTGGACGGCAATCTGGTGTCGGGACCGGCCTGGCCCGCGCATCCCGCCTGGCTGGCTAAATTCCTGCAAGTGCTCGATAAGAGCGCGCCAGCTAAAACCGCAAAGGCGTGAGGAGAGTTTCATTCGGAAGCTTTTGCAAGCCGTGTCAACTTGAAGCGTGCTCGTAAGGGAGGCAATCGGTCGGGAATAAGAGTGCATCAGAGTCATGTTGCACAACCTGCAGTAGAGTTCAGGCTCCAGTCAGTGATCACGCGGAGATCAGCGCACGATGCGAGTGCTTGTTACCGGCGGTGCGGGTTACATTGGAAGTCAGACGTCCAAAGCCCTTGCCCAATCGGGACACGAAGTCGTGGTCCTGGACAATCTTTCCACCGGTCACCGCGAGGCGGTGAAGTGGGGACCCTTTATAGAAGGCAACCTCGGCGACAAGGAGCTTTTAGCAGAGATTTTCAAGGAGCGCCGCATCGAGGCTGTTCTGCACTTTGCCGCCAGCCTGCTGGTGGGCGAGTCGGTAAAGAATCCTCAGAAGTATTTCTGGAACAATGTGGTCAACACCATTGGGTTGCTGGACGTGATGAAAGCCTGCGGCGTGCAACACATCGTTTTCTCATCCTCTGCCGCCGTCTACGGGAATCCCGAAAAGGTGCCCATTCCGGAAGACCATTCCAAGGCGCCCGTGAATCCTTACGGCGACTCCAAGTTGTGCATGGAACGGGCGATCTACTGGTACGGAAAAGCCTACGGGCTTCGCGGCGTGGCGCTGCGATACTTCAATGCCGCGGGCGCGGATCTCGAAGGCGAACTGGGCGAGGAGCACGATCCGGAGTCGCACCTGATTCCGCTGGTGGTCGAGGCCGCGCTGGGCCAGAGACCGGAAGTCGAGATCTACGGCACGGATTATCCCACGCCGGACGGCACTGCGATCCGTGACTATATCCATGTTGTGGACCTCGCCGACGCGCACGTGCGCGCCCTGGAATATTTGGCTGGCGGCGGCGAGAGCACCGAGCTGAATCTCGGAACAGGTGAGGGTCACTCCGTCCGTGAAGTTGTGGCCGCAGTCGGAAAGCTCTGCGGCGGACGCGTTCCCGCCAAAGATGCGCCCCGGCGTGCTGGAGATCCTGCCGTGCTCGTAGCTGATCCCGCCAGAGCGCGCACGGTGCTCGACTGGCATCCGCAATACTCAGACCTCGATGCCATCATCCAAAGCGCCTGGAAGTGGCACTCGTCCAACAAACAGCACGCGGATTAGTCGCCGCCGAGGCGCGCATGAGCCCACAGATCGCGGCAGGTTTAAGAATTCGAGTTTCTGATTGACACTGCGGAAGCCGCGTGCGAATCTGCCCTTGCGGGGCAATAATCCAATCCACAACAAGGAGCATGACGCTATGCCAAACGTCCTGGTAACGGGAACCAGCACCGGTATCGGATTTGCCACGGCCCTTGAGCTCGCCAGGGCCGGCCACACCGTTTATGCCAGCATGCGGAATCCCGCTCGCGCGCCGCAACTTGGAGAGGCGGCGGCCAGGGAGAAGCTGCCGGTTAAGGTGATGGTGATGGATGTTGATTCAGATTCTTCCGTCGCGGAGGCTGTGAGAAACATTCACGCGCAAGGCGTGCAAATCGACGCGCTGGTGAATAATGCCGGAGTCGGAACCTTCGGATCGGTCGAGGAACTTCCACTCCATACCTTCCGCGCCATCATGGAGACCAATTACTTTGGCGCGCTGCGGTGCATCCAGGCCGTGCTGCCGGAAATGCGCGACAGGAAGAGCGGCTGCATCATTAATGTAAGTTCGGTGGCGGGCCGCGTTGCGAACTCACCTCTTGCCGCCTACGCCGCCTCAAAATGGGCACTTGAGGCATTGAGCGAGGCGCTGGCCCAGGAAGTAAAACCGTTCAACATTCGCGTCGCAATCGTCGAACCTGGCATCATCGATACGCCGATGGCAAGGAGCGCTGAAGTGCCGCTGGATAGCACGAACTATCGCCAGGTGCGGCGGTACGGGGCAATATTCCGCGCATCGTTCGAAAGTGGAACTCCCCGTCCACCGGGGCTGGTGGCGAAAGCAATCCGGGACATCATCGAGAGCGGGACGTGGAAGCTGCGGCATCCGGTGGGTCCGAACTCGGCGGAGTATATCGCCTGGAGAAAAGCCAAGACCGACGAGGAAATGGTTGAATGGGGCGCTCTTGACGACGACGCCTGGTATGATCGCGTGCAGCAGGAATTCGGCCTGAATGCCCGTCCCAAGGAATGACAACCAGCAAGGACCCTGGGCAGATCTCAGCCCTTCAACAGCAGCAGCTTACTCCACGGGGCTGGCGCGGAAATAGTTTCTGTCTCTGCAATCCCGCACGGCGTGATTTGGATGGGGCGCACGCAATAATCCGGTAATATGAAGGCGGGTGAGGTCACCGAGTGAATGGCCGTGGTCAAGTTGGCGATTCTAGCTCCTGTAAGGCACCTCTTTGATCGCGATGGACCGCGTGGGAGCGGAGGCGTTCAGTTTCCTGGGCCACTTGCGGAGGCCGGAGCATCTTTCTCCGGCGCGTATTTTTCAATCGCCTCGGACATGCCTTTTTCCCATTTGCCCGTGGCGTCGTAACCCATGCCTTTCAATCGCACCACGCCGTTCGCATCCACAATCCAGTTCTCCGGGATGCCGAAGACTTTGAGCGAACCCTCTGCGTAGGCATAGGCAGGAAGGACGGTGAAAGTGTACTTATGTTCCTGCATGAACGGCCCGATCAGGCCGGGATTTTCGTCAGTGCTTAGCATCAGGAATTGAACGTCGGGACGACTCTTGTACTGCTCGATCACTTTCTGCAAGCGAGGCAACTCCTCGCGGCAGAACCCTCACCAGGTCGCCCAAAAATTGAGAAACGTCACCTTGCCTTTTAGATCGGCCAGCGTCCAGGTCTTGCCGTTGAGGTCGGTGAGCTTAAAGGGGGGCAGGGGTTGGTTGGCGTTTTCCCAGGTGAGCGTGGCGAGCGAAGCCAGAGCTTTCTCGCGCACGCCGTACCAGACATTCCAGCCGTCTTCGGCGCCGCCCAGGCTGGTCCAGAGCCTGTGCGCGCGGTCCGCCAGCTCGTCGGGGAGGCCGGTCTCGGGCTTCTCCTGGGCTTCCAGGCGCTCGAGCAATGCGCTCTCGTAATAGCCCATCGCGTCCTGCTTATGTCCCTCAAGCTCGGCCAGCCGCCCCATCAAGCCCCAGTAGGCGGATTCGCGGCCGAGGCACTCTTTGCGCCTGCCCTCTTTGTCGCCGGCAAGCGCCTTCAAGTCCTGCAAGCGTTCGTCGAATTGTTGGAGCGTCTGCCGCGCTTTCAAATCTTCCTTGAGTTCAAGATATCCCTGGGCTTCAAACTCCAGCGCCTGAGTTCGAGAGGACGCGACGCGAAAATAATTTCTGGCCACATCGTCCCCCTGCCCGTAGAGGTCGTACATCGGATATTTCGAATCCTGGTCGATTTTTTTCAGGGCTTGCTGGGCGTATCCAACGGTGCGCTCTGGCTCCTGATGTTTCCTGGCCAGTATCCTGGCTGCGTTAAAGTAATCGTTAGACCCTGGCCCATCAGGCCCCGCGTTGGCACGGGCGACCTGCATGTATTTGTCTACCGCCGCTTCCAATTCCGCCGCCGGAATATTATCGAGATTCTCCATCGCGTAAAGGCGCTCTGCCTGGATGTAGCCCGCATTGGGGCGCTCTTTCGCCCACTCAGCGGACTGTTTTAGCAGTTCGGCGTAATACGCCCGTCTCTTGTCCGGCGGATCGTCCTGCTGAGGACTGGGATTGGCCTTCCTCCATTTCCCCATGGCTGGCAGATCATACAAATCTGGCAGCCGCCGTTCGCGCTCGTCCTCCGCCCAATCGGACTGCTTTGTGTCGCCCGCCAGCTTGTAACCCTCCTCAAGCGCTTCATACCATTGCCAGGTGTTCGTGAGATTGAGAGCGCGGATGCGCGCTATGTCCTCGGCCACCTGCTTGCGCAGGGGTCCGTACTCGGCTGGCGGGTGGGCCTTGAATTCCAGCGCCCACAAAGTGGGATAGGCACCAAGGGCCTCGGGATCTGTACGCGGAGTGAGGACTCCACGCAGCCTGGCCGCCGCATCGCGCACGAAGGCCGGGTCGTCCACGTTGTCCACCGGGTTGTAGCCTTCGAGCGCCGCCGGGCAGGCGGCCAGGAAGGTTTTGATATTCTCCTTCGCCTTTTGCCTATCCATAAAAACCGGCGAAAAGTAAATGCTCCCCAGCTCAAGGCGAGGCCAGGGGAATGCGGGCGCCTTGTTGAGTGCGCTGTCGAAAAGCTTGATCGCCTGCTTTGAATCACGGCCGATGAGCGCGACACCGTAAAAATAGGATATATCCGGATCGTCCGGATGCTGCTCATGCAGCGCCTTATATTCTGAGATGAGGCTGGTTTTCTCCTCGTCAGAGTAGCCGAAAAAGTCCACATATTTCTTCCGCACAAAAAAATCCTGAGGATGTTGCTTCAGGAGCGAATGCAAGGTGGATAGCTGCCGCTGGTGAAACTGCCAGTCCGTTTCCGTGGGCGTTTGCCAAATGGGAAAATTGGCCAGAGCGGACCTGACCTCGGGCGGCGGCTCGCAGGCGTTATATTCCTGCCCCCGAAGCGCGCGCGGAGCCAAGCTCAGATAGAGCGCCACGGCGAGTGCGGCATTCAACCACGGCCTGCTTCCAGAATTTGCTTTTGCCCCCACCGGAGTTTCCCCCCTGGCGAGATATACTTCACTTGCACCGCATTATACACCCTGGGCCAGCCCAAAGGTTGGGAAGGTTCCAATCATACGGGCGGGTGGCGCAGATACTCGCCTTGTAGTGTCTGCGTTCGCGAAGCGAGAGGTTCTTGTTCGCGTCATGCAATCCCGGTCCATTACGATGGTTGATTCGTCCTTCAAAAAATAAAATCTCCAGCTCGACCACGGCCACTCGCCACAATCCCGGCGCGGTTATGACGGCGCTCCATTTTAACCCCGCTCAGCTTCGGGGAACGCAAACATCAAAAGTCGACGGCTGCGCCACCCGCCGAAGTTGAGCGTAGTTTCAGCAGCAGCAGCGGCCTACTCCACGGTGACGCTCTTTGCCAGGTTGCGCGGTTTGTCCACATCGCATCCGCGAAGCACCGCACAGTGGTACGCAAATAGCTGGAGTGGGATCACCGTTAGCAGCGGCATAACGAGTTCGAGGCTGGGAGGAACGTAAATAATGTCATCCACCAGCGAACCGAGTTTGTTGTTGCCCTCTGTGGTGACTGCGATAATGTGACCTTCGCGCGCCCGAATTTCCTGCACGTTCGAGATCGTCTTTTCATAGGAACTGTCATCAGGTACAACGGCCATGGTGGGGAAGGCAGGGTCGATGAGTGCGATGGGCCCGTGCTTCATCTCTCCGGCCGCATAACCCTCGGCATGGATGTAGGCGATCTCCTTCAGCTTCAAGGCTCCTTCAAGCGCCACCGGATACTGGTACTTTCTGCCGATGTAAAGGAAGTGACGCGATTGGCAGTATTTCTCTGCGAGGCTGCGAATCTGGTCTGACCGTGCCACGAGCTCACGAACCTGCTCCGGAACTTTTTCGAGCGCGCTAATTATCCTTGAGCCTTCGTCATAGGACAAGTCACGGTTGCGGCCCATCAGCAGCGCCATCAGAATCAGAATGGTGACCTGTGAAACGAAGGACTTGGTGGAGGCCACGCCAATCTCAGCGCCTGCATGGCAGTAGACTCCTGCATCGGTTTCGCGGGCGATGGAGCTGGCCACAACATTCACCAAGCCGAGCACCAGCGCTCCCCTGCGTTTCGCCTCCCGCAGGGCGGCCAGGGTGTCAGCCGTTTCTCCCGACTGGCTGATGGCCAGGACCACGGTGTCCGGGCGGATGTTCAACTTTCTGTAACGGAATTCGGATGCGAGTTCGGTTTCAACCGTCAGGTCAGTCGTGGCTTCAAAAACATAGCGTCCCAGAAGTCCTGCGTAATAGCTGGTTCCGCAGCTCACAATGATCAGGTGGCGGGCCCGCCTCAACCGATCAAGCACCGGTTCCAGCCCGCCCAGCCGCGCCAGGCCCTCAGCGTGGTTGAGGCGCCCTCGAAGAGCGTTTTCGATGGCGTTGGGCTGCTCACAGATTTCCTTCAGCATGAAGTGCGGATATTCCCCGCGATCCAGCGCCTCGAGCCCAAACTCGATAACGGTCGGACTTCGATCAACCCGGCGGTTCTGGAGCGTGCTGAGATGGAACTCTCCGGGACTGAGGCGCGCCAGTTCATTGTCTTCAAGGTAGATCACCTGATCCGTGTGCTGGACCAGGGCGGACGTGTCAGAGGCAGCCAGCGATTCTCGCTTGCCAATGCCCAGCACAATCGGACTTCCCCGCCGGGCCATGATGATCTCGTTCCGGTGGGCAGTATGAATCACCGCCAGCCCGTAGGTTCCTTCAACCTGGAGCAGTGCTTTGCGGACAGCGTCTTCAAGGTCATTCTGGTAAGCGTTTTCAATCAGGTGCGCAAGCACTTCGGTGTCCGTTTCGGAACTGAAAATGTGTCCGTCCGCCAGCAGCATTTTTTTCAGCGTCAGATAATTTTCAATGATTCCGTTATGCACCAGAAAGATCTGACCTGAGCAGTCTGTGTGGGGATGCGCGTTTGCTTCGGTTGGCTTGCCGTGCGTTGCCCAACGGGTGTGGGCAATTCCGATCTCTCCCACGGGTTTTTCTTCGAGCACTTTCCGTTCAAGAGCTGCCACCTTCCCCACAGCCTTTGCCAGATACGGCTGTGCGCCCAGGATGGCGATGCCGCTTGAGTCGTATCCGCGGTATTCAAGTCTCTTCAAGCCGTCAACCAGGACTTCACTGACCGGCTGTTGACCAACGTACGCGACTATGCCGCACATAAAACAACCTCCCTACAAAAAATCGAGCATCTCAACGGTGCCGACGACAGAGGCGTTACACCGCGCCGTACACAGCGCCTGCAAAACTGGAGATCACCGGTGGCCCGCGCCGGCCCTGGACGCCGCAAGAACGCTGCTCCAGCAAGCGAAAAATTTTTTGATCGCGACTGCAACCTTTCCGACAGCGCATTCATCCAAAGAGTAATTCAACTCTGTGACTACCTGGGGAAGTGGTTGCACCTGGTTAGTAAGAGCAGCCACTTCCTCCTTCCATTGATAAAGATATCTACAGACCGAAAGCATGACTCTGTGGGCATTTTCCCGCTGCGTTGTACCGATGGTTTCAACTTTCCTATACATTTATCCGGCGCTTTTCGGAGCCGAATCTTCGTCGTTCTCAGTGAACCGAACGATTACCTGCGAGCCGCCTCCAAACTTCCGCGTGAGCCAATCTTCAAGGTCGTGCTTGAGAGATTGCAGGTCGACCCTGAAGCCCGCCTCCATTAGTCCGTTGGCGATGGGCAGCAAATCGTCAAAGACACTCCGCCCCGTAAAATTCCTCATGCAGAAGCTGTCCAGCCAGGCGAGCGGACATTCCCTGGGTGCGCCGGGCTCAAGGACCTCGACATGGATTTTTCTGGCAAACATCGTAGCCAGTCTATCTTCGCACATCATTCGTGCAGCATGATGGTTCCGAACCAGGCGCCAGCGTCCCATACGTGCAGAGGCGCGGTAAGGATCGTTGCGTGCCGCCCCGCATCACGGCAGAAACAGAAAACCTGGCTCTGGAGTCCGTTATCGGCGAAAAATCGAAAACCAGTTTTTTTTTCGGGATGATTCTTTGAGATCGAGAGGTTGCGCTTGCGCAGGAAGAGGCGCTCCGTTAATCACCGCCGCGGGATTCGCCTCCAGCAGGAGGTCGGCAACCTCTTTACTCCGGTCTGAGGCAACTTTGTTGTAACAGGCGGACAATACTGGTGGCCGGCGTATCAGATCGTGACCGTCGGAGGCAAAAAAATGAACGAGGTTGCGATTGAGCCACTCTTCAGATAGCGCCTGTGCCTTCGGGCCAAAGCCGCCGAGGTAGGACATCGCAGTGATCTGGACCAGGCAACCACGCATGACCCAGTGATAAAGCAATTCCGGCTTACGTTGTATGACGGGGTTGCGCTCCGGATGAGTGAGTATTGACGTGAAGCCTGCCACCTCGATTTGATAAAAGACGTTGTCCATCTGTTCGGGAATAAAGTGATCAGCAAATTCCACCAGCAGATAGCGCGTACTGTTGATAGAGAAGGCAGTCCCATCTTCGTCCAGTTTGCGAAGATTTTCGTAAGAGAGATGGAAATCGCAGCCCAACAAAAGCTTTGGAGAATCTCCCACAGCGGCCTGAAGCTTTTCCAGCCGGGTACGATTGGCTTGGGCGTCGAACGGATACCGGTAATTACAGTGAGGGGTGGCAACCAGGTGAGTGGTTCCGTCCTTTGCCGCCATTCGGCACATGGCTACCGCGATATCAAACGTCTTCGCCCCATCGTCCGTTTCCGGCAGCGGATGGCAGTGGATGTCGATCATGACGATCCTTCCCGGTTTCACTCATTGGCCGTACGCCCCACAAGTGGTTTACGCCAGACACTGTGTAGGACATCCCTTGTCTGGGGATTTCCCGATGGCCGGGGCAATGAACCCTTATGCGTCGCCAGGACATCCCTCGTCTGGGGATTTCCCACTTTATCGCAATACAGGGCACTGGGGTCAAGCTCATCGCCTGTCTGCATCCAGACTACTGGAAGCATGGATAGCCCGGACTGTTGCAAATTGGGACAAAGTGAAGCGGGGAAAGAGACTCTTTGAATCCAAAATTTCGTATTTTGGATATCTGGAATTCCAAATACCATATTTTGACCGGCTTTCGCCACGTAACTACATAGTATACTTTACCGTATAGTATTACAACTATCCGCTGAAAAAAGAAGGCTTACGGGAAAAACCCGGTGAATAGGCTCATTTCCGCACTTTGGCCATCTTCGTGCCATTAGTGAGGCAGAGCTAGCCCTGGATTAACTCCTTCGAGGAGACCTCAGGAGCAAGCTCGGAGATTAGACCCAAGACCCGACGCTTAGGGGGAAACGAAGTTTCCCCCTTTTTTTTCGCTCAGTACTTTGGAAGGCTCCCAACCTTTCCACCGCGGACCTGAAACGAAGGCCGCAACTACACACCCGGTAGCGCCAATAGTCTCGGAACTGCAAATGGGTCCTGCCCCGAAATTCTTTTGAACGGATTGCCGAAAGATTATGGTTCGATTAGGATGTTAACTTCTGAGGCCGATGGCTGAAATATCAATCGACGGTTTCGTCAAACAGAAGGTCCAGGCCGTACAGGACTTCACGTTCCTCTTCGCTAATTCATTCGCAAACCTTTTCAGTTCGCCACGATACATTGTCGATACGATCGTTCAGATGGATGTGATCGGCGTGGGGTCGCTACCCATTGTTCTATTGGTAGGTTTTTTTTCAGGCGGGGTTATTGCGCTGCAGACGTATCGGACCTTGAGCACTTTCGGCAGCGTCACATTGCTGGGGCAGGTAGTGTCCCTTTCGGTCGTGCTGGAAATGGGACCTGTTCTGACAGCGCTGGTGACGGCCGGCCGGAACAGCTCCGGCATCGCGTCAGAGATTGGGTCCATGATTGTCAGTGAGCAGGTTGATGCCATGCGGGCCTTGGGGACTGACCCGGTGCGCAAACTGGTCACTCCCCGTCTGTTCGCCACGGTCATCACTCTTCCGCTTCTCACGATCCTCGCCGATTTGTTCGGAATGTTGGGCGGTTTTTTCGTGAGCTTTTACACGGTGCGCCTGAGTTCGGTGGAATATTGGACTACGGCTTACCAGGCGCTTACGTTCGAGGATGTGACCCAAGGCCTTCTGAAGCCGTTTCTCTTTGCCTTTATTGTGGCGCTGGTGGGGTGCTATTTTGGGCTCGCCACCCGCGGGGGAACAGAAGGAGTGGGACGTTCCACGACCCAGGCGGTTGTGGTGTCCTCGGTGCTGATTCTGGTAGTGGATTTTTTCTTCACCAAATTCCTTATCGCGGTTGGCTTCTTTTGAGGCGTCTGGGCCGATTTTCAACTCCCGAAGTGCATGTCTCGGTTCCGGAAGTAATAATCTGCCGCGCCAAGCCCTTGTCTTTCATCCGGCATTGTCCTGAATGGGACTAGCATGAATTCCTCGGCCGCAATCGAGTTCCAGAACGTCTGGCTTTACTTTGATGACAAGCCAGCGCTATCCGACGTCTCCTTCAGCGTGGCGCGGGGTGAAACATTGATTCTGCTGGGAGCCACAGGGTCCGGGAAATCTGTAATTCTAAAACTTGCCCTTGGCCTTCTAAAAGCGGACGAGGGAAAGGTGATTGTGGAAGGCCTGGACCTCGGCCCGGTTCACGAGAAGGAGATTCGAGAGATCCGCCAGCGCATGGGAATTGTGTTTCAGGAAGGCGCCCTTTTTGACTCGCTTTCCGTCCACGAAAACGTCGCGTACCGGCTGCGCGAAGCAGGAGTGAAGGACGACGACGCGATCGAGCGCAAAGTGCGGGAAGTTCTCAGCTTCGTTGAGCTCGAGGGAGCGATCGAAAAGATGCCCGCCGAGCTGTCCGGAGGCATGAAGCGTCGCGTTTCCATCGCGCGGGCGATTATCAATGACCCGCACATCATGCTTTATGATTCGCCTACCGGCGGGCTTGACCCGGTCACCGCGCAGACCATCAATATCCTTATTCTCAAATCTCGGGACGTCCATGGAGTCAGCTCCATCGTGGTTACGCACAGGCTCCAGGACGCGTTCTGGCTGGCAAAATTCGCATACTCCAAAGACACGGGCGGGCTGGCGCCGATCAATGGAAACGGGGCGAGAGAACCAGCGGCTGCCACGCGGTTCCTGCTGCTTCGTGAAGGGTCCGTCTATTTTCACGGCACGCCGAACCAAGTGGTGTCTACGCAGGACCCCTATCTTCAACGCTTTCTTCGGTGAATCCGCCCCAGCGACGGGTTGAACTAGAATGGAAGCTCGGGACTGAATCGGGAAGGGAGGAATTATGCCTCAGCGAAAGCAACTCACCTGGACGCAGCTCCGTGTCGGAATTCTGATTATTGCCGGCCTCGTCGTCTTCGCCGTTGGCATCTTCTTCATCAGCGGCCAGGTCGGATTCTTTACCCGCCACTACAAGCTCAAGACCTACTTTTCAGGCGCGGAGAGTTTGCGCGACGGCGCGCAAGTCAGGCTGGCAGGAATTGTGGTCGGCAACGTCACCGCAATCAAGCTTTCTCCCTTTACGGACCTCAGCCGCGCGGTCCAGATTGACATGAAGCTTGCGCAGAAATATCAGGACGAGATCCGGACGGACTCTGTGGCCACCATTGAAACCGTCGGGTTGCTGGGCGAGGCCTATGTCAACATCAGCCGCGGCGGCCCCAGCGCAAAGCCCATTCCCGACGACGGCACGGTCCAGAGCCATGAAGAAGCTGACATGAAACAGATCGTCCAGAACGCGAATGACGTGGTGTCCAACCTTCGAGTGCTCAGTAGCACGCTGAATGACATCACTCAGCAGATCCAGCACGGCCAGGGTTCGATCGGAAGGCTCATCTACGACGAGAAGTTTATTAACAACCTGAATCAAACCGTCACTGAAGCTCAGAAGCTGATGGCGCAGCTTCAGTCGGGGCATGGAACGATTGGCAAGCTTCTCAACGACGAAACCTTCTACAACCGGACGGTGGCAGCGCTCGATAAAGTCAACAAGGTGCTGGACGAGGTACAGCATGGCAAAGGCAGCGCCGCCAAATTTATCAATGACCCTTCCGTTTACAATAACCTCGATCAGGCGACCAAACGGGCAAACAGCCTGATCGCCAGCCTCAATGAAAGCAAGGGCACGCTCGGCAAGCTGATCAAGGACCCCAGCCTTTATAACCATTTGGATGAAACCGTGCAGCACGTCGATGTGATCACTGGCCGGATGGACCGCGGCGAGGGAACTCTGGGCAGGCTTTCCACCGACCCCACGATGTACAGCAATCTTCTCTCGGCCTCCCAGTCGCTCCGGCAGTTCCTAACGGAATTCCGCAGCAATCCGAAAAGGTATCTGACCCTGCGAGTACACCTGTTCTAATCGGAATTGCTGTGCTCCAGCGGCTGCGCCGATGCTGTGGACCTGGATGAAATGTCCCCTTCTGTGCTCGATCGAAATTTCCTCTAATAAGACCTCTGGAAGGAGGTCGGACAGGTGCTATTAAAGATGAGCAAGAGAGAACTGAGCCGAGTGGAGGTGCTGGCGCAAGTCAGGAGCAGCAGCTCCGGTTGTATAATGCAGAGTGAGGGGTTGTTTCGGCGCGCATCCGCGCAGCCGCAAACACCTGATGTACGCACGTGCCGACGGCATTTTATTTCCCTAGGAACTGCCTGAGCCGCCGGGAAACTTGGTCCCTGTCCTTTACCTCGCATTCCCAGATTACGAGAACTTGCCACCCAAGTTGGCGCACGCGACGGTCGTTCTCCTTGTCCCGCTGTTTGTTGCGCGTGAGCTTCGGCTTCCAGTACGGAATGCGGCTCTTTGGGACGTGCGAATCAATACAACCAGGATGCTGGTGCCAAAAGCATCCGCGCACTTCCACTATCCGCTTCAACCGGGGAAAAACGAGGTCAGGCTTACCGGGAAGTTTGGAAAAGTGCAGGCGATAACGAAACCCCATTCCATGGGCCAGTCGGCGGACCACGATTTCTGGAGAAGTGCCCGTGCTCCGGATGCGCCGCATATTTTCGGAGCGGCGTTCTGGTGACAGTTTGTCGGTCACACTGCCAAGTCAAGCGGTAGATCCGCGATATCCTTTAACCGCTTTCCTTCCACCATTGTTTTAACTAGCCGGTCAGGGTCTTCGAGGTGGAGCTTTCCGACGCTGGCTATCAGCTCAGGCAAGGCAAAGTGGTAGACACAGTCAAGATCACCGGTTCCGAGCGCCAAAGAAGCCAACCGGCTCGGGAGCGGCTCCCCAGTAACGACCGCAATATGTGGAGATCTCCCCTTCCTGTTCCGGATCAGGTTCAGGGCCTCTGACCGTGCGTTCTGCGCACGGTCGCTTCTCAGCGTCCACTTACAGGAGATACTGGCATGGAGGATGGGAAGTGTATTGTTATGCTTTCGAATGCTCGCCAGTAATGCAACATCCTCGTCTACAATTATCCGCTTTGCATTGATGATTTTGTCAGGCTCGGGCTGGCGTACAAGCAAAATGTCGGGAGCAATCACATAGTCGTTCCCCAGCAGCACCGCGAGTTCTGCCGTCTTTCTTGCGAGCCTCGCCAACTCCGCCAAATGGTTGTACTGTTCGAAGTCGTCGATCGCCTTTCGTACCGGGTTAAAATCCCAGGTTCCTGGCCTCAGGGCACCCAATGCCTCAAACGTCTTCTCAATAAACGACCTGGTGACTTGCTCAAACTTGCTCCCAGAAATTTGCCCGGCCAACCGATCGCTAGGCTTTCCCTTCGATTCGATTCTTTCGAAAATGCCTCGCGCAATCTTCGTGCTCGTGATGCTGTCACGATCAGCATTAGATGGGATCCCGTGAGCCGTCATGCATAGAACGCCACTTTGCAGTAAAGCGGCGTGAAAGCCCTTCCGGGCGGAATGGAGAAGTGCGGGGGCCGTCAACCGAACCTCACCAGACGGGAAACAGTGAGACACCTCTTGACGCTCTCGGCTACCGCTCTCGCAAAGGGAGGCGGAAAGGCGTTCCCGACCTGCCTATAAGCTGCCGTTTTCCCTCCGCTGAAACGCCAGTCGTCGGTGAAGCCCTGCAGCCTCGCGACCATGCGAACAGTGAGCCTGGGCATTCCCACAAAACTAGGATCCGGAGCCTTGTCTGCGATTCCGAGTCCGTCTACTCCGAGAGTAGCCCACGCTTTTCGCGCTCGAGTAGGGCCGAGGTCGGGGCCACCGTGCTTGTGAGAACCGCCAACGATCGTGGGTGCGATCTCGTTCGCTTGCTCGGCCCAACCTTTGGCGCCTCTCCAGCCATTCTCTGCCATCAAGTCGTACAATGATTCGCCAACGGTCCGCGCGCCAGCCTCCGCTGGCTTTGGCCAGACGAAGTGCGCCGCCAAATCTCTCCGTACAGCTGCGAACACGACTCTCGGACGCAACTGCGGAACGCCAAAATCAGAAGCGTTCATGAGCTTCCATCCAGGCTCGTACCCCAGCCTAATCAACTCTCCCGCGACATAACGCCTGTAGTCGTGGAACACTGCGTCTAAGAAACCACGGACGTTCTCAACCATGACAGCTCGAGGCCTGATTTGGTCGATCAGCCGGATCATTGCGGGAAACAGATTCCGCTCATCCTCTCTGCCGAGTTGCTTGCCAGCCACGGAAAATGGGGGGCACGGAAGTCCGCCAGAAAGGAGATCGATGCCCTTGTACAGACCTCCGTCAAAGAGTCTTAGGTCTTCGTTGATAACGTTCCACCGCGGACGATTCAGGCGAAGCGTCGCACAGGAGTGACCGTCTATCTCGACCAATCCAACGTGGTCGAAGCCAGCGTCTTGCAACCCGATGGCTTGGCCGCCGCCGCCCGCGCAAACCTCAAGACACGTGAGGTTGACTGCTCCCCTACCTCGCTTTGACCGCTTTCCTAACGAGGTCGCCAAAGGACCAAGCGGGTCCCCGAAGGCTCTGGCAAATGGTAATATCGTTTGTTCAGTTCGAGTCCTCATCCTAGTATATTTCGGCTTTTCCCGGCGACCATTTTACACCTTTTCGCACTTTTTTTTCGCCGATAACGACTAACTATCTCGGACCGGCCAAAGCAGACACTAAGAGGCGCCGCCCTACAAACACTCCTCCCTCGCTCCAGCTCTACCGTCCATCTACCCCCAAGCGCGGGGGCGATGTAGTTGAGCACTGATCTCTCGGTCGCCGTCCGCCCTTTGGCTGGAACAATCCGCACCACCCACGAGGAAATCAGCGAGACGAACCGGAGAAACAGAGAAAAACGAAAACTACAAGACGGGAACGCTTCTAATGAGTTAACCAAGGGGTCATTTCTAACGACCTTTGACACCGGCGGCCGCGCCGATGCTGGCGCCTGCCGTGGTTGTGCGATAACATAGTGGCAGTCAGCCTCTGGATTGCGGCCGAAAAGGCCAGGAATCGCCGGCGATGAATATCCAAAAGGCCAGGCCGAGCTCAGGCCATCTTCAAAAAAAGACCCGAAAAGCACCGAACCGTAAAGCCTTCATGGAATTCCCCAGGGCGGCGGGCTTGCTGCTGGCCTGTCTGCTGGCTCTTTTCTTCGCGCCGCCGGCGCACGCGGCGGAAAACAAAAAGGGCCAGGTCGAGGTCCTGATTGCGCGCGAGCAGGTGGACGACCCGTTTTTCCGGCACTCCGTGGTGGTCATGCTGCCGGAAAGTGAGACTCAACTGGTGGTGGGGCTTATCATCAACAAGCCCACCCGCCTGACGTTGGCCAAGTTGTTCCCCGACAGTCCGGAACTGAAAAGCCGAACGGAGCATGCATTCTTCGGTGGGCCGGTGGACGTTAGCACGCCCAGCGTTGTTTTCCGGTCAGAAAAGGAGCCCGACAATGCCGTCCGGCTTTATGGCGACGTTTACCTGACGTTCGACTCCGATCAGATTTCTGGCGCTCTTCAAAGTCCGAAGCCAGGCGGCGGACCGCGCCTGTTCCTGGGCCGCGCCCAGTGGGCCCCGGGCCAGCTCGAGAATGAGATAGGGATGGGAGGGTGGTACAGGACCCAGGTGGAAGGAGATCTGGTCTTCAGCCCTGATCCGGACAGCCTGTGGCCCAAGCTGCACGCCCGCGCCGCCCCCAGCAAGTACATTCGATACCTGCTGCCTTCTGGCAATCCTCAACCGCCCACGCGAAAAGCTGCGGCAATGTGAGTTATCCGGGCGTGGACCTCAAGGCAGATTCTTCTCCCGCCTTGCGGGATCAGAATGACGCGTGTGGCACCGCCGGCTCTTAATTTCAGGCTAAACACTATCCGCGGCGCGCGCCCCTTGCGGTAAAATTGAATTGCTATGGTTGAAGAGAGTCAGATTTTCGGGACCGAACGGCAGGCGCCAGGCTCATCCGCTGGCCAGTTGTGGAGGAAGCTCAAGACCACGCTTGAAATGATCAAGGTGGAGCACTCGGTGTTTGCGTTGCCGTTTGCTCTCACAGGCGCCATGCTGGCCGTGGACGGCTGGCCAGGCTGGCGGCAGGTCTTCTGGATTGTGGTGGCGATGGTGGGCGCGCGCAGCGCGGCCATGACCTTCAACCGCATTGCCGACCGTAGCTTTGATGCCAGAAATCCCCGCACCGAAAAACGCGCCCTGCCCGCCGGGCATCTGACCCTTCGCTTTGCGGTGGCATTCACGGCTGTTTCTGCGGCGCTGCTGGTGCTGGCAGCGTGGGAACTGAACCCTCTGGCTTTCAAACTGTCGCCCGTGGCGCTGGCGCTGCTGCTGCTCTATTCCTACACCAAGCGGTTCACGCTGCTGTCTCACATAGTGCTCGGGATGTGCCTGGGACTCTCGCCCGTCGCGGCCTGGATCGCGCTGCGGGGAGACGTAAGTTGGGCCGTCATCATTCTGGGCGTGGCGGTGACGCTGTGGGTCGCGGGATTTGACATCATCTACGCCTGCCAGGATGTAGATTTCGACCACACCATGGGCCTGCACTCGATTCCGAAAAAGTTCGGCATCGCCGCGGCGCTTTACGCCTCTGCTGCCCTTCATGTGCTGATGCTGGCGCTGCTGGTGATGGTGGCCCGAATATCCGGCCTCGGCTGGATTGCCTTCGGCGGCCTGGTCGCTGTTGCCGCGCTGCTGGCTTACGAGCACCTGCTGGTGAAATCGTCCGACCTATCCCGCGTGAACGCTGCGTTTTTTACCATCAATGGCTACATCAGCGTTCTCTTCTTCCTCACCTGGGCCGCGGCCATTCTGGCGCGCTGAAGGCTGGTCAGTCTGGCCTACTATCGACGATTGCAAAATATAGTGACGTTTTCGCGTAGCGCCGGTCCCGCCCAGCGGAACCGGCCTCGATAAATGCCGCCGGGACGGCGGCGCTACAAAAACATGAGCACACGTGGCGGTTATTGTGTGCGGTAGGGTGTGGCCATTTCGCGGAAGACCAGCGAGTCGAAGATAGCCAGGACATGCTTACGGTAGCTGAGGACGCGTTCGACCATGGGTTTGGCGGTAGGATCGCGGTGGGCCTGGCGCTTCCAGCGCTCCAGCACGTGCGGCGGCACGTCGATGTCCGCCCTCAATTTCTGGAGCGGTTGCCCGCGCAGAAACAGACCGTAGAAGAAGGCTGCTTCCAGCCGGGGCTCCGCGAATCTGGCATCGTCCTGTTGCATCACGTTCAAGCGCCTCTAGGAATTTCGGGGCAAAATTCCTCATGGCACATCCATCAACCCAATCGGCCCTATCGATGCGGCGAAATCCTATCTTAACCCCGTTGTCAAGGTCAGGACAGGATTTCCAACGGGCCCTTTCTTCCGCCAGGCCCTGGCTCCCACCTTAGACCCCGCGCACTGCTGGCTTAAGACCAGACTAGCACACACCGTAGGATTTTTGTCTCGCCCAGACTTGGTCCGGT
The DNA here is from genome assembly GCA_035712365.1 of Terriglobia bacterium. Classification (NCBI taxonomy): domain Bacteria; kingdom Pseudomonadati; phylum Acidobacteriota; class Terriglobia; species Terriglobia bacterium. Next base: position 118,823 of record DASTAW010000058.1, on the reverse strand, counting down.
CGCCCGCCCCCCCTGGGCCCGTACCACCAACTTCCTGCTGCCTGATTGCATCGCGCGGCAAGGGGACGTAAAATACTATTTTCGGCAGCAAGCCGCCAAAGTTGAACGAACGGATTGATGGTGTTAAACCTGCGCTTGGAAGACGCCAACCTGCAGCCTGTAGCCGACAAGGTCCTTGCCGGGGAGCGCCTGGACTTTGCTGACGGCGTCGCGCTTTACAAGTCAAACGATCTGCTTGCCATTGGCTTCCTGGCGCACCACGTTCGTGAAAAGCTGCACGGCAAGCGCGCGTATTTCAACGTCAATCGCCACATCAATCCCACCAATGTGTGTATCGCCAGTTGCAAATTGTGCGCTTTTGGCCGCAAGCCGGACGCGCCGGGCGCATACACGATGGCGCTGGAAGAGGCGTTCCGAACGGCCGGGGAAAATTGGACTGAGGCTGTGACGGAATTTCACATCGTTGGCGGGCTCCATCCCGATCTCCCATTCCAGTATTACGTTGATCTGATCCGAGGATTGAAAGAGCGCTTCCCGTCCGTCCACCTGAAGGCTTTCACGGCCGTGGAAATTGGCTATTACGCGCACATCACGCAGATGACCGTGAAGGAAATCCTGGAGCGGCTGAAAGAGGCCGGGCTGGGATCGCTGCCGGGCGGCGGGGCGGAAATCTTTGCTCCTGCGGTAAGGCGCGTGATTTGCGATCACAAGATCGGGGCCCACATGTGGCTGAAAGTACACCGGGCCGCGCACGAGATGGGCCTCCACTCGACTGCCACCATGCTTTACGGCCACATCGAGAGCGGCCAGGACCGCGCCGACCACCTGGTGCAACTCCGCAATCTGCAGGACCAGACCCGAGGTTTCCAGACTTTTATACCGCTGGCGTTCCATCCCGCCAATACTGAACTCGGCAAACTGGTGGAATGGGATGAGACGTCCGGGTTCATGGACCTGAAGAACATTGCCATTTCACGGCTGATGCTCGATAACTTCCCTCATATCAAAGCATACTGGATCATGATGTCCCCCCGTGTCGCGCAGATTGCCCTCCGCTTTGGCGCCGACGACCTCGACGGAACGGTGGCGGAAGAAAAGATCTATCATGATGCTGGAGCAAAAACGCCCCAGGTGATGACCCGCCAGCAGATTGTCCGTCTGATCAAAGAGGCGGGTTTTGAACCTTCTGAGCGCGATACCCTCTATCGGCCCGTCGTGCGCACCGCAACCAGCGTCAGCGTGCAGGTGTAAGGTCGGCATCCTTCAATCTCCAATCAACAACTCCTTCCGCTCTTCGGAGTGCCGGCGCTGGAAATAGCGCGCTATCTCATATCCCAGTAAGGCAAATGCCGGGAGATACTCCAGCACCCGCATGAGCGGCGAGAGCGAGAAAGCACCGCCGGCAGCATACGCGATGACCGGCGCATAGCCCAGAACGCAGGTGACGGTCAGCAGAAGGAGGGCCGGGCTGGGGCAAAAGCAGAGGAAGGGGGCAATCCAGGTGAAATACCAGGGAAAAGCATTCGACGAGAGAAGCAGCAGCCCGGCGAGGACGACGAGGCTGGCCTGGAAGACGTCCATTCTCGCCTTCAGGACGTAAGCTATAAGAAACAGAAGGAATACGGCCGCCACAAGCTGCGCCTGCCGCGTGGAATTCCCGGCGGCCAGAAGCAGTCTGAACAGACTATCATTCCCCTCCCACCGGGCTGCAAAGTCCGTGAGGCCCCGGTATAAATGCGTTCCGGCGCCAAGGAACGGCAGATAGCCCAGCAAAATCACACCGGCGAAAATTCCTGAGAAAGACCAGCGGGAGCGCCTGAGGAACACTGGCAATAGGACCACCGGGAAGAGTTTGGCCAGCGCCGAGAGGGCTAGAAACCCGATTGACAGGGCACCCCGACGGCCTATAATTAAGAGAGTCGCCCCGAGTAAGGTCACCAAGGCCAGCGAGTCGTTATGTCCTGACAGTGAAAAGGCAATGAGGACGGCTGGGTTCCACGCATAGATGAGTACTTGCTGGAGCGGGCGATTTGTTGCGGAAAGAACCACCAGGAGCAGGGCGACGGTTGCAAGGTCAAGTGCGGTGAATAGCCGCTTGTAGCCCGCAATCGTGTGGATCCAGGAAAAGACCACCTCGCTGACGGGAGGATAAAGCGTCGGCGTGGTCTTACCGGTTTCAATAGGATGGCCAGGGTTCCGGGCCCAGCTCAGTCCGTGCATGGCGGGATAGACGGTATAGGGATTCAGATGGGCGCGGACAACCCGCCCTTCCCATTGGTAACGATAAACATCCTCCGAGAGCCTGGGGCCCAGCGGCAGGAAAATGAGGCGGAAGACGACAGTTGCGCCCAGGATGACGAGGAGGCCCGGCAGACGGCCCTTATATCTGAGAGCAAGGTAAACGCCGGCGAGATACAAGGTTCCAGCCAGAAGCATGAGCGCAACGAAGTCGGGCACATGCTCATCCAGTGGCTGAAGGCGGGCAATGAAATGAAAAATGCCCCCGAGCGCCAGAGCGATGGCAAGAAGACCGAAAGCAGCCACATAACGGCGGGTGAAGACCAGCTTTTGCATATGAAGCGATACTGAGCCAGCGTTGGGTGCGTCAGGACTCTGCAAGCGAAATTCGAATGCGTCAGTGGAGGCCTGACCCCGAGGTCGCATGATTCATACACTCCTGGGCTTTTTGGTGGTTCCCGCGAACCCGGTCGCGCATTACGTCTATCTGCTGTTCCATCGCGATCCCTTCCGTGGCATTTACCAGCCGAACGCTTTTGATCTCTCGATCGAGATCCCTTACTTTCTCGTCCTTACGATCCTTTCGGTCTACGGCGTCCACCGTTACTGCCTCACTTACTACTATCTGAAGAACCGCCGCAAGAAGCCTGCGCCCCTGAAGCAATTTGAAAAGCTGCCGACCGTGACCGTACAGTTGCCCGTTTACAATGAACAGTACGTGGTGGAGCGGCTTATCGAAGCGGCCGTCAATCTGGATTATCCCACGGAGTCGCTGGAAATCCAGGTCCTCGACGATTCCACGGACGATACCCGAATGCTCTGCGCGCGGCTGGTGGAGCAGTATGCAGAGGCAGGGTTCCCCATCAAATATGTTCATCGTGAAAACCGCCTGGGATTCAAGGCGGGCGCGCTGGATGCGGGTTTGAAGAAGTCTTCTGGCGAGCTGGTGGCCGTATTTGACGCGGATTTTGTTCCACCGCCAGCCATCCTGCGGCAGATGGTCCATTATTTTACCGATCCGAAGGTGGGAATGGTGCAGGGCCGATGGACCTGGATTAACCGGGACTACTCCGCCCTGACGGAAGTGGAAGCCATCATGCTGGACGGCCACTTCGTGGTCGAACATGGAGGCAGGAGCTCGTCGGGGCGATTTTTCAATTTCAACGGGACGGCCGGAATGTGGCGCCGGTCGGCTATTGAAGACGCCGGCGGGTGGGAGCACGATACGCTGACCGAAGACACGGACCTCAGCTACCGCGCACAACTGAAGGGATGGAAGTTTATTTACGATCCTGACATCGTGTGCCCTTCCGAACTGCCCGTCGAAATGAACAGCTTTAAGACCCAGCAGGCGCGCTGGGCCAAGGGCCTGATCCAGGTTGGCAAGAAAATACTCCCGATTGTCTGGCGCAGCGACCAGCCACTTTACATCAAAGTGGAAGCCACTTTCCACCTGACGGCCAACATCGCTTATCCGCTGATGATCCTGTTTTCGCTGGTCCTGCTGCCGGCCATGATCGTGCGTTTTTACCAGGGCTGGTTCCAGATGATGTACCTGGACCTTCCCCTGTTCATTCTCTCAACGTGCACAGTGTCGGGCTTCTACGTGGTTTCCCAGCGTGCGCTCTATCCCAGGGGATGGCTGCGCCGGCTCCTCTACCTTCCGTTTCTGATGGCTACCGGCATCGGGCTGGCTGTGACCAATGGCAAGGCCGTTATCGAAGCGCTTGCTGGAATAGAGTCCGGCTTCGTGCGCACGCCCAAGTACCGCGTGGAACGGAACGAAGAGGGATGGGAACGCAAGAAATATGTGCGGCGGCGCATCGGCTGGGTCCCTGCTGCCGAGCTGGCTTTGGCGGGCTACTTCCTCTGTGCCACGGCCTATTCCTTTTCAGTCCAGAATTATCTCACCACCCCATTTCTGATGCTGTTCCTGGTGGGTTACGCCTACATGGGAACCATGTCGCTGCTGCAGACCCCGCTGAGGCGACTGTGGTTCAGCCTTCCTGCTTTCATTCGGGTCCGCGCCAGCGACATCTCGCCGGCCCCTTCCGAAAGCTGAGATCAGCGGTCCGGTCACTTTCTCCTGACACAAACTTCATCTCCCGGGTTTCTGTTCCGGAGGATTCTGTTTTCAAGCCAAAGTTTGGGCCCGGAAGCCTGATCGCTTTGGTGAAGGGCCGTCGCCCAATCCTGACCTGATGCCGCCCGGTCGAGATGCACCGTAAGAGGCTGGCCGCCGCGGTTCCCAAGTTGCAAGGCTGGAAAACCCTGGCGGTCAGCGCCCGCTGCGGCGCCCCAGGAACGCCAGGAGTTCGATCAGCCCGTAGGCCATCACACAAAACCACAGGTCCACAAACAAACCGATGTCGGCACGGTAAGGGCGATGTCGCGCGGCTGGCGGAAGGTGAGGCGCAACAATGAAGTAAATGAGATTGCCTGCCACGATGGCAATCAGGTACTTGATCCAACGTTTTGCTGTTGGGCTGAAATCAATCATGGGATGCGTTAAAGTTCGTCACCATCCACCGAACAGCGCACGGGCGATGCTTATCACTGGCCCGTAAGTGTAGCACTCCCTGTTGAAAGAGGAAATCAGCGCCGGATACCGGCTGCGGGGTGACCCGGAGATCGACGGGCACAGCGGACCGCAGGACTTTTTGCGTGGAGGCGATTCGGCTGGAAAACCTGTTTGCGTCCGGCGCCGCTTCAGGACCCCGCGCGACTTATTGAGGATTGCAAAATATAGTGACGTTTTCGCGTAGCGCCGGTCCCGCCAAGCGGGACCGGCCTCGATAAATGCCGCCGAGACGGCGGCGCTACAAAAACAACGTGTCACTAGATTATGCAACCTTCGGTAGCCTCCCCTCGTTGTAAGATAAGCGTCGGATTGCCATGTCAAGTCCTCATCTTAAGCTGACGTCAGAGGTTAAATACCTGAAGGGTGTGGGCCCGGCCCGCGCCGAATTGCTCGATGCCCGCGGCATTCGCACGGTTGAAGACCTGCTGTATTACACGCCGTTTCGCTATGAGGACCGGACGCGCCTTACCGCAGTGGGCGACCTGGTTCCCGGGCAGACTGCCACCATCCTGGTCAAGGTGCTCACCTGCGGCCTGACACGCACGCGCAAGGGGACCTACATCTACGACCTCGCCGCCATAGACGCCAGCGGCGCTCCGCACCCTCGGATGGTCCGGTGCATATGGTTCAATGCGCGGTATCTGGAGCGAAACAAAATTTTCCACTCGGGGCAGCAGGTTTTCTTTTACGGCAAGGCGGAGCCTGACTTCTACGGCACCGGCAATCTGCAGATCGTTCAGCCACAGCATGAGATCATTCCTGAAAGCGAAGCCGCCGAGGGAGAATCGCTGGAGGTGGGGCGCATGGTGCCGATCTACGAATCGATAGGCAACCTGGGGCCGCGCATTCTGCGGCGGCTGATTCGAACGGGTTTGGACTCGGTGGGTGACCAGTTCCCGGAACTTCTGCCCGGCTCGGTGAGGAAGAAAAACAAGTTGCTCGATCGCGCTTCGGCTTTCCGCCTTACCCATTTCCCTGATGGCAAACATCCTTTTGATGAACTGGCGCGATTTCGAACGCCTCCCCAAGTCCGGCTGATTTTTGAAGAGCTGTTCAACGTCAGCGCCGGGCTGGCCTTGAAGCACCGAAAGGCCAAATCTGTTCCAGGCATCCAGTTCCAGGTCACGGACGGCCTGCGGCGAGACATCAAGAAGGTCCTTCCTTTTCATCCCACGTCCGCGCAAAAGAAGGTCCTGAAAGAGATTGCTGATGACATGTGCTCGCCACGGCCGATGAACCGCCTGCTGCAGGGCGATGTGGGCTCTGGCAAGACGATCGTAGCAGTCCAGGCGGCCCTGCTGGCATTGTCCAACGGCTGCCAGGTGGCCCTGATGGCTCCAACCGAGATTCTTGCCACCCAGCACTATCTCTCCATCCGCAAATTGCTGGGACCGCTGCCCTACAAAGTGGAGCTCTTAACCAGCGGCCGAACCACGCGCGCGAAAAAGGAATTGAAAGACGATCTGAAGCGCGGCGAAGTCCACATGCTGGTGGGGACCCACGCCCTGATTGAGCGTGACGTGGACTTTGCCCAATTGGGCCTGGTGATTGTTGATGAGCAGCACCGCTTCGGTGTCCTGCAGCGCTACCGGTTGATCCGCAAGGGCCAGATGCCGGACGTTCTGGTTATGACCGCAACGCCGATCCCGCGGACCCTGGCGCTGACGCTCTACGGCGATCTCGACTTCTCGGTCATCAATGAACTGCCGCCCAATCGTTCCCCGATTGTGACGAAGCTGATCGAGGAAAGGGACAGGCGCCAGGCCTTCGACTTCGTTCGCAACAAAGTGCGCGCGGGTGACCAGGCCTACGTCGTATACCCCGTGATCGAGGAGTCCGCCAAGCTGGATTTGCGGCCTGCGCTGAAAATGTTTCAGCACCTTTCGGCCAATGTCTTCCCGGAATTCCAGGTGGGGCTGCTTCACGGGCGGCTTTCGAGCAGCGAAAAGGATGAAATTATGGACCGCTTCAAGAAGGGCGACATCCGGATCCTCGTCTCGACTACGGTGGTCGAGGTGGGCGTGGATGTGCCGAACGCCACCGTCATGCTGATCGAGCACGCCGAGCGGTTCGGGCTTTCCCAGCTCCATCAACTGCGCGGCCGCATCGGGCGGGGGCGGAAGGAATCATCCTGCCTGCTGCTTGCGGCCGAGCCGCGAACGCCTGAAGCCGATGAACGGCTGCGGACAATAACAACGACCAACGACGGGTTCAAGATTGCCGAAATCGACCTCAAGCTGCGCGGGCCGGGAGAATTTTTCGGAACACGGCAATGGGGCATCCCTGCCTTTCGCATTGCCAACCTGCTGCGCGACCAGGAAATTCTGGAGTGGGCCAAGCGCGAAGCGACGGCATTCGTTGACCGTCCGGAATCCCCGGAGGAGTTCGAGGCCTATGTCGGCTTTTTGCGGAACGAATGGTCCCGGCGATACGGCCTGGCGGGGGTGGCCTGAGGGCAGCGCTGGGAATGTGATCTAATAGAGAGTGGCTTTTCTGACTCTTCTACCGACAGGGGCCCACATGCGCATTATTTCCGGCCAAAATCGCGGACAACGTATTCAGACGCTGAAAGGCATGCAGCTTCGGCCAACCTCAGACCAGATGCGCGAAACGCTGTTCGATGTCCTGGGCCTGGGAATTCAGGATTCGACGTTTCTCGACGCCTACGCAGGTTCCGGAGCGGTAGGGCTGGAAGCGCTGAGCAGAGGCGCGAAGGAAGTGGTCTTTGTGGAATATCACCGGGCGGCGGTTGATCTGATCCGCAGGAACCTGGCGGCGCTGAAGATGAAAGATGGGTTCTATCTGATGAACACCCGTGTCGTGCGTGCCTTGGAAAGGCTCAACGAAGAAGGCGCCGTTTTTGATTTCATCTTTCTCGATCCGCCCTACAGCGAAACGCGTGAGTACCATCAGGTGTTGCGGCACCTGGGCCGCTCCCGCCTCGTGACACCTGCCTCATTCGTCATTGCCGAACATTCGCGTCACTATTTTCTTGAAGAACGATACAATCGCCTGGAACGAACGCGCAGCATACGCCATGGTGACGCTGAACTGACGTTTTACCGGCTGGGTCAGGCAGCCGTCGCGGGCAGCGGCGAGACGAACTCGTGATGTGTGCACGCCCTCAATCCGTTTCTTGACCGCGAACCGGACCATCCCCTAAACTTGGTGGAGCGACCCGGTATCCGGGCGTTTGAAGGTTTCCTAACCAGGGCGGGGTAGCTCAGTGGTAGAGCGAGGGTCTCATAATCCCTAGGTCGGGAGTTCGATCCTCCCCCCCGCTACCAGGCATTTCAACAGTTTGCATCGGTTCCTGGTCTTCGCCTGTCCCTTCAGGTTTCGGCTGGGTTGCGGATTGCTGTGGACTTTTTTTCTCATCCAAGCCTTATCCACGTGTCGTTTTCCCACACTCGGGACCATCTGACCGTATGTCCCTGGAGGACTTGGGGGTGGGGCTGATTGCACGACTCTCAATCAGGCCCACCCCAGCATAGAGCAGAGCGGCCCCGCAAATTTAGTTCCTATTCAACACGATTGGTATCCGTTGGATGAGCGCGGGCCCTTCGGCAATTTGATTGTAACCATTGTGGTTCCGCCGATTGGCTACGACCCTCGTACCGGGTGGCGGTCCGAATCGAACAGATTCGCCGATCGCAGGAATCTCGAGGCCGCGCACAATAAGAGCCTTGCCCTCACGAATGCAGACGATCTCGTTCCTGGTTGTAGAAGTGTCGCCGACGGACCCCGCGAGGATCATGCCGTAAGGACTTCCTTTCGCCGTACCCCGCACAACCACAAGGCCAGCCCCTTCGAGCTGGATACCGTATTGCAGCGTGTAATCCCCCGCGGGCAACGTCAGCGATCCCCACTGGGCCTCAAAAGGAAGAGTGAACGCGCCCTTGAAATGGGTTGAAAAGTGGACCTGTGCCTTCCCCCCAGTCGCGCCCAGGGTGAAAAGAACAAGATAAATTCCCGTCCAGGTCATCAAGCTCCGAATCGTTTTCATCTTACACCTCCGAATCCACATTGCTGCAGACTGTCCTCATGTTCGAATTCCGCGTTTTATCTTTCGCTTTGCAGCAGCCCCTGTTGATGGGTCGCCCATTAACAATTAGGCCTGGTAATGATTCCAAGGCCACTCACCCGTATATTTCCAAGGCTAAGGCTCATACTTTTCTGCGACTGCCGTAGGGCCGTTCCTATCTTGACCGTCCCCACCCGCGACGAGGACCTCCCCGCTCACAAGCAGCGTTGCCGTGTGAGCCGTGTGTGATGCTCCTCCGGCTGCACTTTCCTATACACTCCAGGTCACCGCCGCATCGCTCGTCCCCGACACGACTGCCATGAATTGCACGCTTCTGCCTGGCCCGGTGGTCGTTGCACTCGGAGTGACCTCTACAGAGACGGGTTCGACCAGAACCTCCGCAGTCGCGCATTGCCTCCTTGCCGGGAGCTACCGAGAAACCCCAGTTGCCGCGGCATTATTCATACGTCTCTGCACTTGTTAGGAAACTGATCCCTCCGCCAGCCGGGTAATTGAGACCGGCGGCGACCAACACTCTCCCATCTTGTAAGAGCGTTGCCGTGTGACCCGTGCGTGGCGTCGCCATATTACCGGTGGGCGCGAAAGAACCTGTGGCCGGATTGTAGATCTCAGCGGAAGCGAGGATCTCGGCAGAGCTTGACCCACCTGCAATCAGGACATTCCCGTCTGACAGCAGGGTAGCGGTGTGCCTTTCCCGCGCGGTACCCATGGTCCCCGTGGGCGTGAAGGACCCTGTGGATGGATCGTAGAACTCTGCTGTTGCAGTGTCAGTTGTACCATCGTACCCTCCGGCTACCAGCACCCTTCCATCGGACAAGCGTGTCGCGATGTGACCGGTCCGAGGCGTTCCCATATTGGCAGTTGGCGCGAAAGATCCTGTGGCCGTGTTATAGATCTCAGCGGAGGCCAGGGTCTCGGTAGGACTGGACCCGCCTGCAACCAGGACATTTCCGTCTGTTAGTAGGGTGGCAGTATGATAAGCCCGGGCCGTACCCAGGGGCCCTGTGGCCACGAAGGCGCCGGTGGCTGGGTCATAAATTTCAGCGGTAGCGAGCGCGGTGGAATCGTTTGATCCACCGCCCACGATCAGTACTTTGCCGTTTGGAAGCAATGTGGCCGTGTGTCCGGCTCGGGCGACGCTCATCTTGCCGGTGGGCATGAAAGTTCCTGTGGCGGGGTCGTAGATCTCTGCGGAATCGAGGGCCGGAGGCGGGGTCGGGTCCATCTGGCCATCCAGTCCGCTTGCACCTTCGCCGCCTGTCACCAGCACCTTTCCATTGGGTAGTAGTGTTGCCGTATGCGCGAAGCGAGGACTGCCCATATTGGAAGTCGCTGTGAATAATCCTGTCGTCGGATCAAAAATTTCGGCGGTTGCCAAACCGGAGAAGTAGAGAGGTTTTTTCTTGGCACCCCCGGCAACCAACACTTTCCCATTGGGAAGCAATGTTGCTGTGTGGTAAACGCGCGGAACTTGTAAGTCACCGACTGGGCTGAAAAGACCAGACGAGGTTGTCACTGTGATTTGTGCTGTTGCGCTTTGCGTGGCATCCGCCGAGCTGGTTGCGGTGACATGGTAGAACCCGGTGTTTGCAGGGGCGGTATATAGGCCGGTGCTGGTTACCGCCCCTCCTGACACACCTTCTTGAATCTCCCAGGTTACTTTTGTGTCGATTGATCCTCTCACTGTTGCGGTAAATCCCTGCGTCCCGTTCGGCCGAAGGGTCGCCTCCGGCGGCGAGAGGGTAACAGAAACTGCGGGGACGACGATCGTCGCGAACGCAGTTTTCGTGCTGTCGGCCTGGCTGGTAGCAATGACGTGGAAGGTACCAGCAGCGGCAGGAGCAGCATAGACCCCCGCACTTGTGATATTGCCGCCGCTTGACCCTTCTCGAACACTCCAGTTGACCGCTTTGTTACTTGACCCAGTTACGGTCACCGTAAACGTCTTTGTACCGCCTTGATCCAGGTTCACGGCACTGGGGTAAACGGCAACCTGTAATTGATCGGAGGCTGGAGGATTTCCAGCTCCGCCGCAAGAGAGGAGGATGAGCAGGAAGAGCGCAACCAAGGCCAGTCGCGACACAGGGAAGGGTGCCGCCAGCGAGGAATTAGTATGCCCTGGTTTCAGATTGGGCCACCTGGTTAGTTTTTCGTGGTTCATAAGAGGGATCTCCTCCCCGAGGACAATTTCATTTTGGGTTTAGTGCCCTCAACACGGCTGACAATAGGGATTGCTGAGAAATTGGTCAATGGACTGCGTCTGTTCAGTAACTGGAAGAAATCTGATCGCCTAAACTACTGAAATGTCGAGGCTTGGGTCGAGGCAGCGTCTTGCTGGGAGTGCTTGAAATCTGTTTGCTTCGGTGTTACAGTAGGGACAAAATCTGTTCTTGTCTATGCAAACCTCTTTCCAGGCCCGACGAATCCGGTTCGGCCACTTTGAGGTTGACCTTCGTTCACGGGAACTGCGCAAACACGGGACCAAAATCAGACTGCAAGACCAGCCGTTCCAGGTGCTGGCAATCCTGCTGGAGCGGCCGGGCGACTTAATCACCCGTGATGAGCTGCGCAGCAGGCTTTGGCCCCAGGACACGTTTGTAGATTTCGATGTGGGGTTGAACACGGCAATCAAGAAATTGCGCGACGCGCTCAACGAAAAGGCCGGAGTGCCGCGTTACATTGAAACGTTGCCGCGCAGAGGCTACCGATTTATCTTCCCGGTCGAAAATGACGCTCCATTGGCCCCTCCGCCGGTCCTGGAAGCGGGACCGCAAATCCCACCGATTGAGAGGACTCCCGTTCAACAAAGCGCAGAAGGAAAAGGCCTGGTCCCAAAACTCTGGGCCAGCGCGTTCGTGTTCGTGGGAGTCATTGCGGTGATGCTGGGACTGGATACCGGAGGCTTACGGCAGAGGCTCATTTACTGGTCTGGACCGCCACGCATCCGGTCTGTTGCCGTGTTGCCACTCGAAAACCTCACTGGCGACCCCGCCCAGGAATATTTTTCGGACGGCATGACCGATGCCCTGATCACTGACTTGGCGAAAATCCAGATGTTGCGGGTCATTTCCCGCACCTCGGTGATGCGGTATAAGGAATCCCACAAGCCGCTTGCGGAGATTGCGCACGAACTAAATGTCGATGGGGTGGTCGAAGGCTCGGTGGCACGGTCTGCAAACCGGGTCCGCATCACCGCCCAATTGATCCAGGTGGCGAACGAGCGCCACGTGTGGGCTGAAAGCTACGAGCGCGACCTCCAGGACGTGCTTGGATTGCAGGATGAGGTTGCGCGCGCCATTGCCGGGCAGGTGCAGGCAAAGGTCTCACCGGAGGAGCAGATGCGGCTGCAAGCTGCCCGGCCGGTCAACCCCGCGGCTTATGACGACTACCTGAAAGGCCGATTTTTTCTCAATCAATGGTCAGACGCCGGTTTTAGACAGGCCCAGCAGTACTTCCAGCAGTCCATCGGCCTGGACCCGGGTTACGCGCTGGCCTATCTTGGGTTGGCGGAAACTTACGGCGCAATGACGATCACGGGTCGGTCGCCTTCACTCGAAGGGGGCCTGAAGGCTGAAAATTTTGCAAAGAAAGCCTTAGAAATCGACGATACCCTGGCTGAGGCTCATACGGTGTTGGGATTGAATAAACTGCAGCTTCGATGCGACCGCTCCGGTGCGGAGAAAGAGATGAACCGGGCGATGGCCCTAAACCCGCAAAATATGCTCGCTCTCGACTACCATTCTTATTACCTCCTGGAAGTTGGCCGAACAGACGAAGCGATCGCAGAGAAGAAGAGAGTCTTGGAAAACGACCCACTCTCGCTGATCGCCAATGCTGAATTGGGGCTTTATTTCGGATTGGCGGGGCGAAATGATGAAGCTGTCGAACAGCTCAAGAAGACATCAGAACTCGACCCAAACTATGCTCCCGCTCATGTCCGGCTCGGGTGGGTGTATGCCAACAAACAGCAGTACGATAGAGCCGTCGTAGAGTATAAGAAAGCGTTAGCCATAGGACGAGCGCCTGGCAGACTGGGAGAACTTGGTGACGTCTACGCCCGCTGGGGTAAAAGGCAGGAAGCTCAGAAAGTAATCGACGAATTGAAGCAGATGTCAAAGCACCGCTATGTTTCTGCGATGCTTATCGCAAGAATATACGCGCGTCTTGGAGAAACCAATCAGGCTTTCCAATGGCTCGGGAAGGCAGAGCCTGGCGGGGACACGACTATATCTGATCCCGGTTTTGACAACCTCCGTCCAGATGCACGATTCATCGCCCTGGAGCGGCGGCTTAAACCCAATGCTTCTTGTCCAGCGTTTTAGCTTTGAAAGGCCTGCTGCTGGATCGGCGCCCTCGGCGCTAGAGCCTCGAACGAGTGAATACTGTGGCTTTTCACCGATTCTTGGTTCAGAGAGATTGGGCGAGGACACATCAGCGATAGCGGACGATGAGGCTTTCATCCGGAAGGTCGGTGGCATATGGCGTCCAACTGGGTCTTAAGGATCCTCTTAGCTTCCATACTTCTTCTAGCGATGGCGCTTTCGGCACTGGGCCAGTCCGGAAATGAAGGTTCTGTTGAGGGCGTCGTCACGGACCCGACCGGCGCAGTAGTTCCTGAAGCGACGTTGCAGATTACTCAGTTCCAAACCTCTGCCCGTTTCTCCACTCAATCAAACGCTGCAGGCTACTTCTGGTTTCCTGCGGTCCCTGTGGGCACATATCGGCTTGAGACCAAACACGCAGGCTTCGCTACGCTGGTAGTCAACCAGATCGAGGTCAGGGTGGGCGAACACGTCACGGTGCCAGTTTCACTCCATCTGGCAGGGGACGTTCAATCGATTACTGTCCAGGCCGAACCCCAGCCCTTCGATCGGGCGCGCAGCGAGGTTAGCAGTGTCCTGGACAACCGCACGCTCACCGAGTTACCGGTGAATGGCCGAGACTTCATCAGTTTCACGTTGCTGACTCCTGGCGTTACGCAGGATGTTCGCGGCGGGCTGAGTTTTGCCGGACAACGAGCCATGAATTCGGTTCTCCTGGACGGAGCAAACTACGACGATCCGTTCTGGAACCAGGCAATAGGCGGCGAAGGGTTTGCATCGCCTGGAACGCAGGGACTCTACGCCGTGAGCCTCGAAACGGTGCAAGAGTATCAGGTTAACTCGAACGCATATTCGGCCGAGTTTGGTCGCGCCGCGGGTGGTGTAATCAACGTAGTCACAAAATCAGGCGGCAACCAGTTCCACGGTTCGGGGTTCTGGTTCTATCGTGACAAGTCCCTCAACGCTAACAATTTTCTGAATAATGCCAATGGGCTGCCGAAAGACCCCTACCATTTCAATCAGGCCGGCGGGGTACTGAGTGGTCCAATCCGAAAGGACCGTCTGTTCTTCCTGGTGAGCTACGATGCTTTGCGGAGTAATTCCACAAACACTGTCATTCTCGGCCTGCCCCCGGACTTCAACAAGTCGAGTGATCCGGTGGTCGCGGCGTATCAGCAAAGGGCGCTCGATTATCTTGTCCCGCGTGCTTCATCATGGGACCTCCCTCTAATCCAGAACAATTTCATGGCCAAGATCGATTGGTCCGCATCTTCTTCCCACTTGCTCAGTGCGCGCTGGAACCATTCGAGGTATTCCGTTCTCGGATTTGGAGGGCCTCAACTGGCGTCGGAGGGCAGCGTGCCTTCGCCAGGCAACACGGACCTCCTGACCTTGTCGCTGAGTTCAACATTCCATCCTTCACTCGTCAATTCTGCCCATGCGAGCTTTTGGCGGGGTTGGTATGCTTTCCAGGCGGCCAGCATTAACCCCGAGGCCTTCGTCCTGGAAGGGGGCCAACTGGTACTCGATCTTGGCCGCTGCGAGTGTGCGCCACAAGAATGGTCGAACTATCGAGGCCAATGGTCGGATACGGTTTCCTATATTCACCGCAATCACGCCCTGCGCCTCGGTGCTGATGCGATGCAGGATTGGATCCGGTATTTTCAGGCCACAAGATTTTCCGGCTTCTATGTCTTTCGCAGCCTCGAGAGCTTCGGCCGCAGCCTCGCCGGAACACCCATGCCGCTGGTGGGCGACGAGTATCTGCAGGCATTCTCCGGCTTCGGCGTGCCGGGCGTCTCAACGCATCCGAACGTTTTTCAGTTTGCCGGTTTCGCCCAGGATGAATGGAGAGTCCGGCGTAACCTGACTCTGAATCTCGGACTTCGATATGATGTGGAATCGATCACCAAGCCGCCTGTGAAGAATCCCTCGCCGGCGCTGACCTCTGCCGGGCTAGATACCAGTTCGCTCCGAACCGACAACAACAATATCGCACCGCGTATTGGCTTTGCCTGGGCGCCGCGGGGCAGCGACCACCTTGTAATTCGTGGCGGCTACGGGATTTATTACGCAATGACTCCGTCGATCGTGACTTCACGCGCCGATTACCTGAATGGAATCACGGTGCAGTCTCGCGCCTTTTTCGGAGGCTCGCCCGGCGCAGAATTGATCCCGTCATATCCCAATACCATCTGTGGGCCGCCCGACCCTTCCGGCACACCTCCGAGTTGCGCCCCTCCACCGGTTGGCGCCACCACTCCTGCCATTGCATTGTTCTCGCCGGACCACCGGGAAGGATACGCGCAGCAATGGAGTCTGGGGTTCGAGATCCGGCTGGCACAAAACATGGCCCTATCGGCAAGTTATTTGGGGGTGAAGGGCACGCACTTGCTTCGCAGCAGGGACATCAACCTGACAATACCTGAAACTACAGAAAGGATCGGAATTGCGGGTACGACGACCGTGCTCACCTTTCGTGAGTTCACTCGCCCGAGGCCAATCGCAGGTTTTGACCGAGTCCTCCTCTACGAAAGCAGCGCCAACTCGATCTATCATGGATTGGCGATTCAGTTGAACAAGCGATTCTCACATAATTTCCAACTGCTGGGGTCCTACACCTGGAGCAAGGTGATTGACGATAACCCGAACCAATACGCCGTGCAACCGGGCGGGGCAGACCCGGAGTTTCTCTCGGACTCATCGAATCCGCTCGCGGATCGTTCGGCGGGCGTAAACGACCAGCGGCACCGCTTCGCCCTGAGCGGCATCTGGCAACTCGCGTATGCGAACCGCCTGCCCAGAGCATCGAGGATGATTTTCGGTGGCTGGGAGACCAGTGGGGTCCTGGTAGCACAGACCGGACAACCCTACTCAGGCTATGTGGATTTCGACCTTAACAACGACGGCAACGCCGCAACCGACCGAACGCCTGGGCTGGGCCGCAACACCTTCTACCTTCCGGGCGGCGTTACTTTGGATGCGAGGCTCGCCCGCGATGTGCCATTGAAGGAACACATCCAGCTTCAGTTGATCTGTGAAGCTTTTAACGTATTCAATCACACCAATGTCGCCGACGTTCAAGGAACACAGCATTCGTATTCCTCTGATCCGGTAGCTTGTGGCATCGCCAGGACCCCCTGCCTGGTTCCCGTAAAGGACTTTGGAGTTCCTCTCGCTTATCTTCCGGCAAGAATCATGCAACTGGCGGTCCGGTTGACTTTTTAGCAGTCAATACAAGCGGACGTTTCAGTTGACGCATGTCTAAAAAGTAATCTACCTGGCTCGAAAACAATATATGCGCAGTAGTGCCGTTAGTCAGCTCCGAGTGCGCCGTTGGCCAATGGGAAACAAAGCGGGTTTCCACTTGGATGTATAGCCGGCTTCCCGGAAAGTGGCTGACTGGCGGAATTCCCAATCTCCCAATGCTGGCAAGTGAGATGCCCGTTTTTGCGCGACGGGCTTCGGACGCGGTATGCTGTTTGCAGGCCAATTGGAGAGCTGATGAATACCCACAACCAATCTCTGGCCGTCAACGCCGGGCAGGAGCTTGTTCCGTCCAGGCGTACCTCTCGAGCGGGATTTGCCGTGGCCTTTGGAGTGGCTGCACTCTCTGATTTTCTTTCAATCTGGGTTGACTTTGCTTTGCCGCTTCAGTGGCTGCTTGACCTGGGAACCGCAGGCATCCTATTCCTGATTCTTGGCCGACGATGGGCACTCTTGCCAGGACTAGTGGGCGAAGCGATTCCTGGGGTGGGAGTCTTTCCTGTCTGGATTCTTGTCGTGCTTTCCATCATCGTCCACGACGAGATCAAAACGCGTTAGACGTAGAACACTCTCCTGCGTGTCCATCGCCGCGAGTGCGCGTGGCCGGGATGGCCTGTCCTTCGCATCATGCCATGGTCTTGAATCGAAGGATCCTCTTTAATGTCGCGTGACGGATGAGTACGGTACGAATGCGCCAGGGCTGTATCAGCGATGATGAAGTATCCATTCTCCGACATCCGCAGAGGCTTCTTCGAGCAAATCTAGACTGGCCTTAAGCAAGCGCAGAATCTGGCTCGCGATTTTGACCCCCACCCAGACGAGGAAATTTTCCGCAGTATGGGTCGGATCATGCCAATTATGCTGCGCCTGATAGTGTGTCCCCTGGGTTCGCAAAGTAACTGCTACCATTAACGCATAGAGAAGGATCACTCCAATAGCGAAGAGCTTCGCCGTCCCCAGAAGTATGGTCCAGAGCATAGTCCCCGCCTCCCCTAATCTTCCCTCCCAGTGTATCATCCGCTGAATTCGTCTACTGTGACGGTGGTCACAGGCGATGCAGCTCAATCCGACGCAGGCGCCCAGGCTTAGTCACGCACCCAACGAAATGGCTCTTGAGTTGCCAACGAGCTGCCGGAGATCTGACACCAAAAGACGGGAGGCAGTTTACCCTAGCCTCGGCCAAACGGTCCTTCCCATCGGGCATTGTAGCCGGGGTCTCACCGGCTGTTTACGTTACCTTCGGGCATATCCATGGTATAAGATGCGGTGGGTCATGCTTGTAAGGCATTGCAGGGTAAAACTTTTTTTGGTGCGATGAACATTCTCCCAACACCAATTCGTACTGACAGAACAGCGATTCGGAGTTTTGCCCTGCTAGGCGTACTCCTAATGGCGGGTGTCCGAGTTCATGCTCAGGCGGTAGTGATTGACGGCGGGGCAGATGATAGTTTCTGGCATACTGTCCGTCCAGCAAAGCTCGTGCCGGAAGGGGCGGGCGTTCCAGCGGAGATGGGCGGGGAGGTGCGGGCGGCAGTTGCCGGAAGATACCTGTATCTTAGTGCCGTTCTTCCGGAGCCGGGTGGAAACGTCACGGCGCGGTCGATCGGAGTGAATCCAGTTTGGGAGGGCGGCGGTGAGGCCCGCCACATGAAGGAGGCGCGGCGCATTACTTACGGAGAACCCGAGGGAGAGGACTTCGTTCGGTTCATTCTTCGCGTCTACAACGAGAACGACTGGATGGTGCAGGTGGGACCTCTGGGCGCCTATTCGATTCGATGGCGATGGACTGGAGAGCACGAATGGTACACAAGCGACCCTAAAAAATGCTCTGGTTTTATGATCGCATCAAAGATCGGAAAAGGCGGCTGGAGTGTTGAGGCCGCCATTCCTCTCGCGGAACTCGGTTCTCCTCGCCCAGGTTACATCCAACTTGCTGTTGAGCGGAATCGCGCCGAGCGCCCGGGCACACCGGAGGAATGGTGGTCGTGGCCCGGCGATCAACCTACCGCCGGAGTAACCAGCCTCCCAACCGGCAGCGAAAACTTACCTGATCCTTCCTTCCGGCCGCCTCTGCTTGGCAACAACCAACCACCAGTCCTCGTGGGTTATCGAAGGAATCTCCCTGATCTCCACGAGAGCTGGACCGGTGCAGGATGGCGCAACGTTCCTGTTTGGGCTTTGCTGCGCAATGAACCCGCAGAGAGGGTCCCGGAATTTCCGACCGAGGTCAAGCTTGTTCAAGACGGGCACACACTAGCGGTTCTGGCTCGATGTATTGAACCATATCATGTCATTGCCCGTGCCAATGAGCGTGACGGTGGCGTGCTCGGCGACGACAATTTCCAGGTCTATCTGGCCACTTCCGGTTCCTATTACGCGCAGTATGCCATCAACCCGCGTGGGACTTTGCTCGACGCCTCCGGGCACCAGGGAAGCCCTCGGCTCTCATCGCCTCACACGGAATGGAACAGCTCAGTTCGAGGGTCGGCCTGGAAGGAGCCGGACGCCTGGTTCGCACGGCTGGATATTCCACTCGATCAGGTCAGCGCTGTACTCGGTGAAATCCAGATTCCAACGGTTTGGCGCATCCTGTTGTGGCGTCACCGGCCAGGGCGTGATGAGGAAGCCGGTGAGGCCAGCGTTCTTCCTGTCACCGAGAGCGCGACGCCTTTCTGCCCGGCGCGGTACCGCCGCCTGAAACTCGTTAGCCAAGATCCATCGCAGTTGCCTGGACCTGAGGCCCGGCAACGGACTGGTGACCTGAGCTTTCTTCCAAGCCGGGTCTTTTCATCCGCGCAACGGAAGCAGATGGACCTCTCGAGCATGTTCGACTCTTATCTCCACAACCGAATCCTTGAAATGCTCGACAAGGATCGTGATGAATGGAATCAGGTACGCTCCCGGTCCGATTGGGAACTCTTTCGCGATCGCAGATTGCAAGCGCTGAAGGCGGCACTGGGCAGGTTTCCAGACAAGTGCCCACTCGACATTCGTTTGATCTCTGAATTCCACGGCAAGGGCTATCAGAGGCAAAACATTGTATTTCAGAGCCAGCCGGGAGTCTGGGTTGCGGCGAACCTATATCTTCCTGACAAGTCTCGCCGTGACATGCCCGGGATCGTTATCCTTCACAGCCTGCACGCGCCCAAAACTCAATTTGAACTCCAGGATATGGGGATTATCTGGGCTCGTGCAGGTTGCGCTGTGCTCGTGATGGACCAGGTGGGCTACGGCGAAAGGATTACAACTTATCCCTGGGACCGATCAAATTACAATTCTCGATATGTCGAGGGTGAGCAACTGTATCTGATCGGCAGCAGCCTGATAACCTGGATGGTATGGGACACGGAACGTGCCATTGACCTGCTATACGCCCGCCCCGACATCAACAAGAAGGCCATCATTGTGCTGGGCGCCGTGGCCGGTGGCGGCGACCCTGCTGCCGTAACGGCGGCTCTCGACCAACGGGTTGCAGCGGTTGTCCCTTTCAACTTCGGAGAATCGACTCCTGAAGTTCCGCGGTTCATCCCCACCAGGAATCAATGGCCGCTTGATCTGGCTGATCCCGGCCTGATGGACTGGGACACCACACGAGTGATTCGCCGAGGCATTGCCGATCAATTCATGCAATGGTTCATCTGTGCATCAGTCGCACCCCGCAAATTTGTGTATTCGTATGAACTGGGTTGGCATGTCGAGGACCTGCCGGCCTGGGCGCGCTACCGCAAGGTCTATAGCTTCTATGATGCTCTGGACAATCTGGCGGACGCGCACGGGTTCGGGCCCTTTCCTGGCCCCGGTGAAGCCTGGAATATCGGCCCTGCACAGCGCCGGTCGCTTTACCCTACTCTTGAGCACTGGTTCGGAATCCCTTCACCGTTCGAGAATGATAAGAGTTCGCCTCTGGAAAACCTGGCCCCGCGCCCCGATGTTGAGCGGCAACCCGTCACCGATCTCACAGTTTTGACCCCGGAGGTTTCTTCCCGGCTACACCGTA
Source organism: Terriglobia bacterium (assembly GCA_035712365.1). Lineage (NCBI taxonomy): Bacteria > Pseudomonadati > Acidobacteriota > Terriglobia > Terriglobia bacterium. The sequence goes on along the minus strand of DASTAW010000058.1, from coordinate 98,373 downwards.
GAACGCCACACGAAATTGCGGCTGAAGTGGGCAAAAAGGAGGTAGCCGCTGCCAGAGCAGAATTCAGCAATATGACCCAACAGGCAAGGTTGAAATCGCTCCAGGCACGGTGGGCCAAAAAACTCGGGAATATTGAACCAACTCCTCATCCCAAGGCCACGGTTGAATGGAGCAAGGAGATGCCGAACAGTCGGGTCGAGGCCATTTCCCTTGAGGTTGAGCCGGGGCTGGTTGTTCCAATGCTTCTTCTTATGCCTCGGCCTCGGCAAGCGGCCCGAGTCCCTGCGGTAGTTGCGGTTTCGGAGGGGGGAAAAGAACTCTTCCTGGCGAAGCGCGCGACAGAGATAGAGGCGCTTCTCAATGCCGGCACTGCCGTGTGCCTTGCTGACGTGCGAGCTACAGGAGAGGCGACGCCAGATGGACGGCGAGATCCGGACGGTGACGAAAACACGCAGGCCAATACGGTCCTGATGATGGGCGAAACCATGCTTGGTATGCGCTTGAGGGACCTGCGGACCGTTCTGGTCTATCTCAGAAGCCTGCAGGATATCGATTCAGGCCGATTCGGTTTGTGGGGAGACTCATTCTATCCTGCAAATCCGGAACACCTCCTCCTCAATGAATCGCCCCAATGGCAGATAGGACCGGAAATCGAGCAGCATGTCGAGCCTCTGGGTGGGCTGCTGGCAATCCTGGGCGGGCTTTATGAGGACGACGTGCGTACAATCGCCATCCAAGGCGGGCTTGTGAGCTTTTCTTCGATGCTGGAAAACAATTTCGGCTATGTGCCGCAGGATGTCGTGGTGCCGGGAATCCTCGAGGCGGGGGACATTCCGGATGTCGAAGCGGCTCTTGCGCCTCGTCCGCTGCTGCTGGCCCTTATGGTTGATGGCCTCGACCGGTTGGTTCCACAAAGTGACCTGGAACGGGAGTTGGAGCCGGTCTCCAATTCCTACCGAAACGCACCTTCAGGCGCGCTTTCGATCAGGGCTGGCGCAAATCAACCTGACATCGCCAACTGGTTTCTGAAGCATTGGCACTAAGAACGTGAGAAAATGGGCGTGGGCGCGGAACCTTCCTCCGGCGTTCCAGAATTCATGCTGCGCCGTCATGGCTGTAACGATGAAGTTGTTCTCGATTGAGGCTCGTGTCGTGTGCGGCCTGTGTTCGAAGTCCCCGCTATCGAACTAAAGCTCGCGATTGACTCCCTGGCTGTGCAGGGTGGATGTGTCCTGCCAGTCGAATTTCCCGTCCCGGCTGGCAAGCTTGTGCGCAGTCGCGTAGCGGTTTCTCACGTCCTGCAACTGATTGACCCACTCGCCAAACGGCAGCGAGAACTCCCGGTCAATCAGATAGAGCAAACCGATCTGGCTTCGACGGGCCGATTCACTGGTTGCAACCGACACAAAGTCCTGCGGATCACGCGCCACGTGCCGTCCATTCGCTTCCCGTACACGCGGAAAAATACTCTTGTACCATATCTCGGTGGCATCATAGAGCGCCTGGTTACGATCGTCGCGAATTAAGCTGGCGGTGTCCAGAGCATGGTCGAGCGCACTGACCGCGTCCGCGTAATGCAGTTTTCCCGCCTCGTTCTGGGCGCTTTCAAGATCATTGCTGATGGCCTCCAATCTTTGCAGCAGCTTCAGATTATGGCGGCAGATTTCAGCCAGTGAGAGATAAACTTCAAGATTGTATCGATTGAACTCAACCGACGATAGTTTGGTGTAAAGCAGGTTCATCAACTCATCATTTTCGCCGAGAAACTTCCATGCCAGTTCCATGCGATGCGCATTTTCCTGCCGCCAATCGTTCTGGAGGTGCAGATAATCGGCGGACGGCACGGATGGAAGCGGAAGCGTCTCAATGTGAGGCACAAACGGCCCGATGCCGTACGAGTATCCGAATATCAATGGCAGTTCACCGGACGGTTTGCTGTCCCAACTGCTGGCGAAAAACTGCGCCTGCCTGCTCAATAGCTGATAAAGGCGGTCCATCTGCCCCGAGCCTTCTCCGTAGAACAATCGGTAGAAATTTTGCTCCAGCTCCCGCGGGGCAGGTGATCCCGGATGCCATGCGGCGGAAGCTCCAACCGCATATCCCAGCCAATAAGTTTCCGGGTGTGGCCCCAGATCACCCCAGGCATAAATATCCACTCCAATCAGGTCCGCTTCCTGCCGCCCCGACGTATAGGAAATCTCGTTAAAAACCTGCGTGGCCTGATCTTCGCTCTCCGTATGAGGATGCACCTGCTCTTTGGGTGAGAGGACAAAATAGCTGGGAAACAGTGGCGCATCGGGGAGCGAATTTGTATAGATCATTTGCTGGATGCCGTGTGCCCGGAAGGCTTGGTTGTAAGCAGGTGAATAGATTTCGCCATTGATCAACCAAGATGGCAGAAGAGGAATATCCTCGGCCTGCAAAGGGTCTTCCCCCCAGAAGATCACCTGGCGGCCATGGTCGTGAAGGTAGCCGCCGGCCTTTTTAGTGAAGTCCACGAGAAGCTTGCTGGGACTTCCAGCCTGCTTTGCCGCTTCTGCTGAATGGCATTGGTCATTGTCGGCCTTTCCAATAAACCATGCCTCGTCCGTTGAAAGATGAAAATAGTCGACGCCTTTGTTGGCGTTTATTAAATCCTGAAAAAGTCCCTCGAGCAGCTTGTAGGTGTCCGGATTGCTTGAACACATCTGGAAGGCGTTTTCGGGAAATTCGCGAAGCTTCGTGTATTCGCTGCGTTGGAGAATCCAATTGACGTGCGCGGGGCCATCCAGGTATGGGATTACCTGAACGTGATAATGCAATCCGTAATCGGTCAATTCTTGAAGCTGGGCGGGAGAAAATGCGTATGGATCCACCAGGGCTGGCGCGCTGGCATATTCAAAATGTTCATTCAGCCGGAGCGCAAAACCGTTAATCTTGAAGAACGCCGCGCGGCGGATGGCCTGTTTCAATACATCAAAATGGTCCATGTGCATCTGCTCGTCCCAGAAAATCTCGCGCAGACGCACGTCCGGCCAGTCAGTGATGGCCACCGCCGGAAGCCATAACTTTCCATCCGACCGCTTTACCAGTTGCACCAGCGTCACAGCGCCGTAGAACAAACCAGCAGGCGCATTCGCGATAATCCTGATACCGCCGCCGTTGACTTCCAGTCTGTACGCTTGTTCTTCGAGCGATTGCTTCTGACTGTCGATTGCCTGCCCAATTTCAACCGAACCCGGCTGAATCTCAAGGTCAATTGCTTTGCCCGGCCCGCGAGTGGCGAGTGTAATGCCATCACGGTCCTTCAGGCCATCTTTCAAAATTTCCACTGCCACGTCGTCAGGTTTCACACTGCGGGCAGCCTGCAGCTTCCAACTGCCATCGATCTCAATATTCTGCCCTTTCAATTCAACCCGCTGCGGCTGCGGAATCAAGGTGTAGCCCCGCGAGTAGAGCTCCGAGGGAGCGGCCCCGATTACGGTTTGAGCTGAACATGCAATCATCACCAGCAGACAAGCCCGTCGTGCGATTTCTTCGACCATGCGATTGCTCTCCCGGCGAAATTTCTATGAGGACTGATTCGAGGCTGAAAGCACGCGCCTCGAAAATCCTCAATGAGACAGCGTCTTGTAGTCTTTCCAGTTGAGTTTATCGTTGCGAGCGGGAAGGCCGTAGTCTTTCGCGTATAGATTCCGCGCCGCCTCCACCTGGTCATACCATTGACCCAGGGGCAACAGCAATTCGCGGTAGATCAGATAGCTCAGATCCACGGTCCGCACCGGCAGATGGTCCTTCACATCGTCAACCTCGTCCAGGTACTTCCGTCCGTTCGCTTCTCCGACTCTCGGATACCAGCTCTCTTCCCAGGTTTGTACGGCGTTTGCATAGGCCGCGTTACGGCGGTCGCGAATATTCCGGGCAACGTCCAGCACCTGGTCAACGTCTGCCACCGCTTCCTCGGCCTGAGCCTTTGAGGCAGCTTCTTTCGCAGAATCGAGGAGCGAATCGATGCGTTCGAGATCCATCAACATTTCCAGGTTCTGCCGATATAAGTCGGCGATGGAAATGTAAACTTGCAAATTGTAATTGTTAAACTGCACCGTTTGCACGTTCCTGTTCAGGACATCCATCAGCGTGTCGCTCTGCGAAAAAAAGGACGAAGCCAACTGGATCCTTCTGGCATTCGTTTGCGCCCATCCAGGATCTCTGTTCAGGAGTGCGTCGGAAGGCGGAGGCGGGAGCGGCAGTGTTTGGTCTTCCGCGGGCATTCGCGGCTTGTATATAACCGGGGCATAATCTCCCCAGATGCCCTTCCGAGCGTTCGAGGCGACGACATTCCAGCTATCCTTATAAAATTGGCCCTGCTCACTCATCATCTGGTAGATTTGGCCCATATTCTCCGTGCCGGCTCCGTAGAATAATTTGTAAAATGACGCCATCAGTTGCCGCGGACCCTCAGCGCCGGGATGCCATGCTGAAGCCATCCCGGTGGCGTACCCCAGCCACATCGTCTCCGGAGGCAAACCTGCGTCCCCCCAACCGCAAACGTTCGCCCCAATGATTTCCGCAAAATCTCGGTCAGGCGCGTAAGAAATCAGGTTAAACATTTCCGGTATAACTCCGGGACCAGGAGGGACTGGCTCAAAGGCGCCGCCCGATGGGCCAGGGAGCATTTCCGTCGCGGGACGGACGTAATAGCTGGGGAACAAGAGTTCCTTCCACCCGACGGTGGATGTGAAAATCATCTGTTTAATCCCATGTGCCTTAAAGGCTTCGTCGAACGTCTTGCCATAAACTTCGCCATTAATCAGGTAAGCAGGCAGTGAAGGGATGTCATCTGGGACCAGAGGAAATTCCCCCCAGAAGACGACATTCCTTCCCCGGGCGTGCAGGTAGTTCGCCGTTTTGGTCACAAATTCGGCCAGCAGCTTGCCGCGGCTGCCAAGTTCATCGGCACGCTGTTTGGAATGGCACTGATCATTGTCTGCCATCCCTACAAAGTAGGGCTCGTCCGTGGAAAGGTAGAAGTAGTTCACACCCTTATTGGCGTCCAGCAGGTCCTGGTACATGCCTTCTAGCAGCTTGTACGAATTCGGGTTCGTCGTGCACAGCTCATAGTTACTGTCTGGGAACTCCCGCAAGTTCGCGTATTCCGGATGCTTCAGAATGAAGTCAATGTGGGCGGGGCCGTCCAGGTATGGAATCAACTGCACGTGGTACTTCAGCCCGTAGTCTGTCAACTCCTGCAACTGGGCCGGCGTCAGCGCGTAAGGATTTACGAGCGCCGGCGCGCTCTTCCACTCGAAATGATCGTTCAGCTTGATCACAAATCCATTGATTTTGTAAAACGCCGCCTGCTTCAGCGCCTCCTTTAAGACTTCCATTCGGTCCAGATGATGGTTATCGTCCCAGTAGATATTGCGCTGCTCGAGATCGGGCCAGTCGGTGATGGTTGCCTGTGGCAGCCAGAGCTTTCCATCCGCATGCTTCACTAGTTGAACCAGTGTTTCAACACCATAGAACAATCCCGTCGGCGCATTGGCCGTGATCTTGATTCCGCTGCCGGCAAGCTCCAGCCTGTAGGTCTGTTCTTCCAGCGCCTGTTTGTTCTTGTCCGCCGCTTGCCCGATCTCGACTGATCCTGGCTGGACAACCAAATCGATTGCATTGCCCCGTCCACGCGTTTCGAGTGTAATCCCATGGCGCGTGGCCAAGCCTTCTTTAAGGCTCTCAACGGCCACGTCGTCAGGTTTCACACCCTGGCCCAGTTGCAACCGCCATCCGCTGCCGATTTCAAAATCCCCGCCCTTGAATTCCACCTTCTGCGGAATGGGAATCACACTGTAGCCGCGCATAAATAGGTCTGACGTGGCTGCGCCATGGCTGGGTTGCGCAACTCCTACGATTAATATCAGCAGGCACACACATGGGCCGATTTTTTTAGGCATGTTCATTCTTATGAAGCGCTTTTCGCGGGTCGCAAAATTAAATAACAGCTTTTTCTGTGGATGCTGACTAGGACCGGGAGTCGCAAAACAACGCCCCAGTTGGGCAATTCCCAAACCCTGATTGCTTATGAGCAGTCGCATGAGGAGTACAATGATGGGTGGGTTCTCCAGCCCACCAAAGGATACTCCACGGGTAATCCGTATTCTGGTCTACCAGATAAGCTTTAGTGCAAACTGGATAACGCGGCCAGAATCCGCCCCCTGAATCGCTCCGAACGTCCCAGGCCCATCCTCAACGGTCGTATCTGGGTCATTAAAGTTCACCTGGTTAAACGCGTTGAACATTTCGGCCCTAAACTGGAGTTTGTACCGCTCCTTCAAAGCAAAGTCCTTCATGATTGAAAAGTCCGTGTTGCTGAATGCGGGGCCACTTAGAATGCCCCGCCCGGACTGGCCGTAGCGGCCCAGTAACGAGTAGATGATGTCGGACGGGGCGCAGTTCTGCTGTTCAATAGCCAACGGGTTGCCAGTTTGCGGAACAAACCCACAGGTTGGATTGACAAAGGCGTTGCCGTTAAAGAACTGATCGATCATGGCTCCCCGGTTGGAATGGCTCATAGCGATTGGCTGCCCTGTGAGGAATGAATGCTGCTCCCCCGACCCTGTGCCGTCCAAGGCCACGTCGGTGCCGTAGTAGAAGGTGAGTGGATCGCCGCTTTGAAGCGAGGTAATCCCTGCAAATGTCCAGCCGCCAAAGGCTGTGTTCATCCAGTGGTTTTGGAATTTGAGGGGCGGCGACCAGAGGTAGGAGGCGACGAAAGCATGGCGTCGGTCCCAATCCGAGCGGCCGCGTTCCGTGCGCAGGTTGAAAGGATTGGAAACCGTTGCGCCCAGATTGTCTGTTGAGCTGCTGTCGATTGACTTGGCCAGTGTGTACGAACCCATGACGGAGAAACCATTACTGTACCGTTTAATGAGCTGGACCTGAAGACTGTGATACCAGCTCCGAAAGTCGTTACCCAGCAGAAAGCCTTGCGGCGACAGAATTCCCGGCTCGTAGATTGTACGGCTGTTGATGTTGGTGTTATCAGGCGTCGAAATCGTATTCTCCACCCCTGTCGCGGGATCATAAGTGGTTCCGGGAATAAATGCTGCCGGATTGTAGGTGCGCAACGCCTCTATTTTGGTTCCAATCTTGCCCACATAGCCCACCTGCAGCATCGTACTGTTGCTCAGTTGGCGTTGGACAAATAAGTTCCAAGTCTGAGTGTAAGGCGTGCGAAGAGACAAGTCGGTCAGGACGCCGCCCACAGGGAGTGGGAAGAGCGGGCAATCGATCCCCGGCGCCGTGGAAATAGGTGTGCACCCGAATTTACCGGTGAGTACGTTGGGAGGAGCAGCCTGGCCGATAGAGCCGAACGGATTATCAAGAAGCCCGTTGGAGACCGTTGTAAAACCGGCAAAAGGCGCGTTCTCCTGAGCAAGCGAGTCGGCATTGACAGATTCATAAAAGACGCCATAGGCACCGCGGACGCTGGTCTTGCCATCGCCAAAGACGTCCCAGGCAAACCCAAGGCGAGGCGCGAAATTGTTGAGATCGGATGGCACTAAGGCACGCGGAATTCCGGGATCGTTTGGAAACAGAATTCCTGGAGGGGCATCCGGAACCACTTTGGATTGGGCGCCGGGCGAGACCGTGTCAATGCGGTTATGCCTGTCAATCCAGAAGAAATAGGGTTCATAACGCACACCGTAGTTGAGCGTCAACCGCTTCGTGACTTTATAGGTGTCCTGAATAAAGAAACTCGGCGAAAAATTTTCATCGTCGTTGTCCCGAACGCCAAAATTCACGCTGGCAGTGCTGTAGGCTCCGAGCAATAGGTCGGCCACCGAATTTCCTGACCGCTGACCACTGAAAGAGAAGCCCGGTGATCCAATGAATCGCTGCAGGAAGTGCAGCCAGAGAGCTTCGCCGCCAAACTTGATGTTATGATTACCCTTCATCCAGGTAACGACATCCCGGACCTGATAGTTGTTGTTCTTAAATTGATTGATGCCCGGAGTACCAAGACTGAATTGGCCTCCGACACTGAGATTGATCCCTCCGGTGCTGACGTACTGCGGCATGCCGACACCCAGGTCCGCATTGGTCAGATTCGTCGTTGCGATAACGGCTGATGTGGTTCGCAAATAAGAGATAACAGCCTGGTTGAGAAGTATGGGGCTGGCCGTGTAAGTGTCATTGAGAGTGATTTGGTCTGTTTCCGCGTTGTCCGCTCGCCCAACATAGCCAAGGATGTTGCCTGCGCCCAGTGTGCTGGTGCGGGTATTCTTGTCGATCCAGAAGTGCCCGAACAAGGTGTGTTTTGAACTCAAGTTCAGATCGATTCTCCCGAAGTACGTATCGTCGTTAACCGGGCTGCTGGCCAGCGCTGTGACTTTACCAGAAGAGGATGTGGGCACGAAACTCAGGAACTTCTGCGCCGAAGGGCTGAAACAGTTCGGGTTGACGATGTTGTTGGAGACGCATGGGGCACCGGAGGAATCTGTGAAACCCTGGTTTGTGAGCGGGTCAATGGGATCGGTCAGCGTGCCCGGCGGAAGACTGCTAAAGTCGCCATTCCTCTCTGCCGTCGAGGGAACGGTTGCCTGCCTGGCGACAGATTGAGGGCGGCTGCGAAGGCCCTGGTAGGACCCGAAGAAGAAAAGTTTATCCTTCTTGATCGGCCCTCCAGCCGCTGCACCAAACTGGTTCTCCTTTAAACTCGGCACAGTGTCTGAGAAGAAGTTTCGGGCGTTAAGGACATTATTTCGCAAGAAATCCCATGCCGATCCGTGAAACTGGTTGGTCCCGGTTTTGGACACAACCGTTACTTGGCCACCGGGGTTGCGCCCGTATTCGGCGTCGAAGTTCGCGGTCTGTATGCGAAACTCCTGAACGGAGTCCGGAGGTGGATAGTTCATTCCCGTATTTCTGGAAGGATTGTTGAAATAGGCTCCATCAAACGTGAAGAGATTCATATTGGGCCGCCCGCCATTGACGTCCATCTCGGGTCCGCCGCGGGCGTTGGTCAGATTCTGCGGGGCTTTAACGTTGGTTACTCCCGGCAGAATGACCGCCAAACCAATCACATTCCGGCCATTGAGGGGCAGATCGACAATCCGCCGATCGTCCACCAAGCCCGAGACCGTTGCCGAAGAAGTATTGACCAGGCTACCCGCCGCAGATACCTCAACGCTTTGCGTGACTTGGCCCAATTCCAATGTCAGATCCACGCGCAGCGATTCATTCACGGTTAGGGTCAATCCCGTGTGGGTCGTGCGGCGAAAACCGGATTTTTCGACCGTCAGAGTGTACGCTCCCGGCTGCAAGGCCGTGAATTGGTAGAAGCCCTCACTGTTTGAGTCGGCGCTGGTGGAAAAATTCTGTGTCACCAAGGTGGCTGTTACCTTCGCTCCAGGTACCGCGGCGCCACTGGGATCTTTTACAGAACCGCTGATGGAACCGGTCACCTGGGCCTGCAAACTCATCGGCAGGCCAATCAACAGGCAAACAATGATCATTTCCGACCAGGCAAGCAAGCGGGCCGAAATTTTATTTGGCATGGTCTCCTCCGTCTCGCACTTGACCCAACGCATTTACACAAAAAATCAGACTGAATGTCCGGATGCTAAGACTGGCGGCGTGTGTTTACCTGATGCTCTCCGCGAGGCGGCAGCGACTGCCAACAGCGGCTGAGATGGGAATCGTGGCTCCCTGATAGCCAGTATTGAACGGGTTTTGTTGAACTTGCCACTTCAGACCCGCACCTGCCACAGTCTCTAATCTGCGATTTCAGGTTAAGGCCGCCTGGTTTCGGTACCAGCCCGCCCCGTAGCATAAATCTTCAGAAAATCGTCTGAATAATAATTGCTCCGGCTCCAAGACTGTCTCTAAATACCGTCCAAAATGGCTTCATAATCAGTAAGTAACAAGTTCGATGAGCATAGTCTCATGTATTCAGGCTAAGTTGTCAAGATAATTTTGCTAAAACCCGAAAAGCTATCCACGATATGATCGAAAATATTCATAGAGATGGTCATGGAACAAACTTCAATCGAGCCTCGGGCCGTGCTGTCTAACCTTTTGTTCTGCCTATCTATCTAGACCCTGTACGACTTCTTACCCTTGATCGCGTCCTCCACGCGGCTTCAGGCATGCTGGCTGAATCAATCAAAATTACGTCAGCATAGTTGGCTAAATTGCCGCAAGAGCCTGGTTCCCATAGTCCTCCAAAATGGTCGTCCTGATCTACAACGCCTCGGGTAAGATGTGTCGTGCCTCTACGCTGACTCGTCATTATTTCCACTTCTGACGAGCTGGCGCAGAAGTTTTGAGCTGTGGATCCAGTTTCAGCGCATGCTGGAAAGCAGCGTGAGCAGCCTCAGAATCGCCGGCCTTTTCGAGAGCGAGCCCAAGATTGTAATAAGCCCGGGCGTCATCGGGGTTCGCATCGATGGCTGCACGGAACTGCCCGATCGCATTCCGGGTTTCGCCTCGATCGAGCAGGATTGCGCCCAGGTTGGTGTGGGCTTCCGCAAAATCCGGCTTGATGGCCAGAGCCATCTCAAAAGCTTTCTGCGCCGCGTCGAGGTTGCCTTTTGCCAACGCAGCCAAACCAAGGTTGTACTGGGTATTGGCCTGCGCAAATTCCGCATCGGCCCGGTGCAGTTGCTCAACTCTGCTGAATGCCTCCTGGGCTTCTTCCAGTTTTCCCATACGCCGGAGTGTCTGGCCGAGACCATAGAAAGCCTGGGAGTAATTGGGCTTCAGGGAAACGGCTCGGCGCATCTCGTCGATAGCGCGCGGCAGATCGCCACTCCGGCCTAATGTGACGCCGAGCTGGTAATGGACTTCTGGATTCTCGGGCGATATTCGACCTGCGGCTTCCAGCGCCGACGCAGCCTCGCTGAGGTCACCCTTCTCACGCAATGCAACACCGAGGTTCAAATCCGCTGAGGAAAATTGAGGATCGAGCCTTAGCACCCGGCGATACTCGGAGATTGCCCCATCGAGGTCACCTTTTTGCTGGAGACCCCCACCCAGTAGAAAGTGCGCCATAGGATCATCCGGCATCAGCCGGACGGCTTCCTGATGGCTTCTAACTGCGGCGTCAAGCTCTCCATTCTCTCCCAGAAGTACGCCTAAGCTCAGGTAAGCGTCAGCACTCCCAAGGTCGGCGGCTTTCTGAAACTCAGATCTTGCACCTTCTTTATCCTTTTTATTCAACAGCGCCAGGCCCAGATTTTCATGCGCCTGGGGAAATCCCGGGCGCAGTTTGATTGCTGCCCGAAATTGTGCAATCGCTTCGTCGAGTTTTCCCTCGTTTGCCAGCGCCTGGCCGAAGTTATTCCTCGCCTCCGCATAACGCGGGTTGGCAGCGAGGAGGGACCGAAATTCTCCAAATGCTGCTTCTTTATCACCGGCCCGTTCGAGAAGTAGTGCAACATTGTTCATTGCTTCGGGGTAATTTGGCTTCAATTTGACAGCCTTCTGGAGTTCAGCCAACGCCGCCTTGTCGTTCTTTTGCTGTAAGAGAACCTGTCCAAGATTGTAATGTGCCTCGGCGGAATTCGGCCGGGCTGCCAACACGATCCGCAACTCTTCCGCAGCCGCCTCCAGGTGACCTTCCTGGGCCAGCGTAATGGCCAGGTTCTGACGCGCGTCGATCATTGCTGAATCGATTTTAAGTGCCGCCCGATATTCGCCTTCCGCTTGCGTCAGATCTCCAGTCTGAAAAGCCTTATTTCCGAGATTAAAGTGTTGAACTGCCTCCGAATCTGATCCAAAAGCAACTCTCGGAGGTAACACAAGAGCAACGGTTAAGGCGGCGAATACAAGAATGCAGAATTGGCGCACTCTGCCAACAGGTTCAGCAAATACAGGCATGGCTCCTGAATTTAGTTGATCGACCATCTTCCTATGAGGTTTAACTTACCGTGGTTGATAACTACAATCAATACTGGTTTATCCTTTGTCGCTCATCCACCGAAATGCCGCGCCCGCATGATCGATTCGCAGAAGCAACCCCGCATGCCTTGCCTGTCACCGATTGTGATGGGGCGGACCAGTTGATATCATCAGGTTGTCTAATCAAAGGCCCTTGTCAGGCGCATAGGTTCACCGGGCAGCAGTGCCGGGGCGAGGTCTCTCTCGGGATACAATCGGAAAGTCCGTAGGCGGCCGCAGGGACAGGAAGTATTGCGGACCAAAGGGAGCCAGCAGGCTATCGTCGCACAGTCGCAGCCCCGGCGGAGGCGAAGCCTTGCCACACCGCGGGAAATGCAGGACCTCCACGAACGAGGTAAGTTATGTCTGAACGGTCTGTCTGGATACAGATTTGGCGATTCGTGCCGCTACGGTGGTGGGCATCGATTGCAATTCTGGTTCCCGCCTCTGTATTGCTCCAAGTCTTCGGCTTCTCGTCCATCGTGATTTTTGCCGCGACGGCCCTGGCCCTTATTCCACTCGCCGCTCTGTTGGGTTTTGCAACCGAAGAGTTGGCGGGGCACGTCGGGCCATCCGTCGGTGGAATCCTGAACGCCACCATGGGGAACCTGACCGAGTTGATACTTGGGCTCATTCTGCTTTGGCACGGCCATACGGAAGTGGTGAAGGCATCGCTCGCGGGCAGCATCATCGGCAACCTGTTGCTGGTGCTGGGCCTGGCCGCTTTTTTGGGCGGATTGCGCCAGGAAAGGCAAACTTTCAATCGTTTCGCAGCGGGATCAAACACTACCATGCTGCTGGTTGCCGTCGTCGCACTGGTGATGCCCGCGGTATACGATCTGGCAGTCTTCGGGTCCGTTGGGCACACCGGCCCGACCGTTGAACAACTCAGCCTGTGGACGGCGCTTATTCTGTTGGTCTGCTATCTCGGCAGTCTCATCTTCACTTTCCGGACCCACCGCAACCTCTTTGGGGTTGAACCTGCGGCCCCTCCCAAAATAGGCATGGCGGCTGCCCTGGCCATCCTGATCTGCGCCGCTGCACTAATCGGGCTGGAGAGCGAATTTCTGGCGACGCAGGTTGAATTGACGGCCCACGCTCTTGGATGGACGGACCGCTTTGTGGGCATCGTGGTGATCGCGGTGGTCGGCAATGCCGCTGAGCATTCCACCGCGGTGATGATGGCGTATAAAAAGAAAATGGACCTCGCCTTGAGCATCAGTATGGGAAGCAGCGCGCAGATCGCACTGTTCGTGGCGCCATGCCTTGTGGTTGTATCAGAAATCTTCACCGCCCCGATGTCACTGGCCTTTCCGCCGCCCGAAATTGTCGCCGTAGTTTTTTCCGTTGCTGTCGTCATAGTGGTTTGCCTTGATGGTGAAACCAACTGGTTTGAAGGGCTGCAGCTTGTTGGTGTGTACCTGATCATGGCGATCTTCTTCTATCTGTTGCCTGCTTCTACTTAAGGTCCCAGCGGGAAGCAAAAGTCCCGCAAGATTAAGGCTGCTGTTTGCTTTCTTCCGATAACAACCCAATGCTGCCCTCTACAGTTAAAGACTTGGCAATAATGAATTGATATTCAGGTGTTTGCCCACCCGACTAACAGGATTTTGATCGTCCGTATTGCTGGATTCGCCGAATTGTTGCCAGCACGGTGTCGGCCTTATGCTTAAGGCGTCTTAAGGAGAGTTCTTACGAATTCCGAACAAAAACCCTCCTTGGGAATTATGTAGAAGCGGAGAACCGATGGTAGCAACAGGTTGGGCCGGTGAGTTTACGGTGCAGGAACGTTCGCTGATCGCGATTGCTTCTCCCGGTTCTTCCGGTACCTGCAAAAAATGCTGAGTGAACCTCGCTGAGGGAGGCTGCAGGATGAAAAGGATTCTGAAGACAATCTGGACGGAAGACAAGGCCGAGAATATACCTGAATATGCCTTGCTCTTGTTTCTGGTCACATTAACCGCGCTTTCGACCATGGGCGGTGTGGCAACTAAAGTCAACAAAATCTGTTTCGCCGCTTCCGTGCATATGACGACGGCCAGCAACTCAGCGTTGATGGGTGCGACTACTGGCTATGCCGGTCAGGCCCCTGCCAACCCAGACTCGGACCCAGCGAAAGTCAGCCAGCAGGTTAAGCGTTAGAGCGCCTGTTGGACCCGCGGGACGCTTTCTGGCGAACCGCCCCCGGTCCTTGCCCGCCCGCCTCACAAACCGGATACTCCGTCCAGTGCCTCCGCGATCACGTCGTAAACAAAGTGCAATTCATCCCGCGTGATGGCGTAAGGCGGCAGGATGTAAACGACATTCCCCAGCGGACGGAGCAGGACGCCCCTTTCCAGAAAAAAGTCATAGAGAAACGGCCGCAACTTTGAGAGGTATCCCGCGTCCTCCGCCTCGATTTCGATGGCCGCGACAGTGCCAATGGCCCGCGCATCCCCGACCACGCGATGCGACTTGAACGCTGGCAGGCGCTCTGCGTGGACACTTTCAATGGCGGCGATGCGCTCAAAAACGGGTTCTGATTCAAAGATCCTGAGGCTGGCGATTGCCGCGGCGCATGCCAACGGGCTTCCGGTATAGGAGTGACCGTGGAAGAAAGTCCGCATGCGGTCAGGGGAGCGGAACACCTCCCGAACGGGAGTGGAGCACACCGTCGCCCCAAGCGGAAGAAAGCCACCCGTGATACCCTTTGAGAGGCACATGATGTCCGGCACAACGTTGGCGTGCTCGCAGGCGAACATGCGGCCTGTGCGCCCGAAACCCGTAAGCACCTCATCGGCGATCAGCAGCACATTGTGCCGGGTGGTGAGCCGGCGAATACGCTCCAGAAATTCTGCTGGATGGACAATCATCCCGCCGGCGGCCTGCAACAGCGGCTCAACAATCACCGCCGCAATCTCCTCATTTTTCTCTTCCAGCAACTGTTCGAGCGGCTGGATGCAGTCGATATCACACGAGGCTCGTGTCTTGCCCACAGGGCACCGGTAGCAGTATGCCGATGGTACGCGATAAACGGGAAATCGCAGGCCCTCAAATGCCGCAACAAATGACGAATCCTCTCCCACGGACATCGCGCCCGCCGTGTCGCCGTGATAGGCGTGCTGGAGGGCCACAAACTTGCGCTTGTTGCGGTTGCCCTGGTTCCACCAGTACTGCATCGCCATCTTCAGTGCAACTTCCACGGCGGTTGATCCATCGTCCGAAAAGAAGATGTGTTCGAGCGGCGGCGGCAGCACCATCCGCAGGTGTGCTGCCAGTTCTTCGGCGGGCCCGTGGGTGAAGCCTGCGAAAATCACCTGCTCGAGCTTTCGCGCCTGCTCCGCGATGGCCTCGGCAATCAGCGGATGCGCATGTCCGTGAAGGGTCACCCACCAGGACGAGATCGCATCCACCAGACGGCGGCCGTCCCTCGTGTAGAGATAAACACCTTCGGCGCGCTCAATGAAGACAGGCCCAGGATCAAGGGCGTCCTGGGTGAAGGGGTGCCAGATGGAAAAGGGCTTCTGAGACATTCAGTCGAACTTATCCCTGTCGAATTCTCGATTGAAAACTTCCAGCAGCGCCGCCCGGTTGATGACTTCGAGCAGCGGCACGCGGCCGAGGATAGGGGCACAGCCGTAGCGCTCAATGGCGCGCTCGTTGTCGCGGCTCGGTGTGCCGACGACGACGACGCCCTTCACCGCAAGTCCCGATCGCCCAAGCGCGCCGAGCGTCAGCAGCGAGTGGTTAATGGTCCCCAGCCCGCTGCGCGCCACCACTACGACGGGCAATCCGAGCCGGCGCATCAGGTCCAGCATAAACTCTCGACCGTTCACCGGCACCATCACACCGCCGGCGCCTTCAACAATCAGCGGACCGGAGAGTTTTTCTTCCGGGCGGTGAATCGCGCCCAGATCAATCCTTGCGCCAGCCCACTCGGCGGCCAGATGCGGAGAGACCGGCGGATCAAAGATGTAGCACTCCGGGACCGTGCGCTCCGCATCGAGTCCAGCCAGCTCCATCACGGTGCGTCTGTCGCTGTCCTCAGATGCGCCCGTCTGGATCGGCTTCCAGTAAACACCGTCGAGCGCCGCGCATAGTAGTGCCGAAACCAGAGTCTTGCCAACGCCGGTGTCCGTTCCGGTAACAAAGAGGTCCGCGCCCATGATGTTTGCTACTATAGCGCGATCGTGGAACCACGGCACCGGATTTGTGCCACAGGGCCGTGCTTACGTTCACCGTCTTTAAGCCTGCTTTGCAATGACGGCCGCCCAGGCGTAGAACGGCTGTGACGGAATGTCGTTTCCTTCCAGTGTCTTTGATTTGCAGCAAGTTTAGGCGTATAAAGAGGAACGGTTTGACCGCATCGTGTGCCGCCTGCCGTCGCGCAAGGCTGCTGGGAGAGGTGAATGCGCGCGCCCCGGCCCGAGCAGCAGCCGGTTGGAATCCATCTCTAAGTTACTCGCATGAGGAGCCGAAACGCATGAACACTTCAATCAGCCGGCGTCGATTTCTGGGAGCCGCGGCAGCCGCAGCGGCATTGCCGTCGATCGGCAGCGCTGGACTAGAAACGGCGGCGCCGGCTCCGACGATTTGGCCAGGAGATCGCAGCTCCGCCATCAGCCTGACCTTTGATGATGGCATGCAGACACAGCTCGACAACGCAGGACCGATCCTGAAGAAACACGGCCTGAAAGGCACCTTTTTTGTGATCACCGGCAACCTGAACTCATGGCGCAAGCGACCGGACGACTGGGCACGCCTGGCGGCGGAAGGTAATGAAATCGCCAGCCACACCGTGAACCATCCCTGCATGTTGAAGTCGATTGAGATCCATTCACAAACATACACGCCGGAAATGATGCTGAGGGAAATTCGCGATAGCTCCGAGTCCATCATCTCACGGCTGGGCGTCCGCCGCGGCCTCACGTTTGCCTATCCCTGCGGTGACATGACTTTTGGTGGCCAGGCTGACCTGGCCCGCAACCAGGCGCGCTACATGGATTACGTGGCGCAATTTTATTTTGCCGCGCGCGGCTACAACGCCTGGGCGCCTGTCGTGGCTGAAGACATCAATCCGCTCACGGTGCCGGTCCTCGGCTGGACGATTGGAAAAGATTTCCCCAGCCTGCTGGCCCAACTGGAACCCGTTCGCCAGGGCCACAACTGGGGCGTATACGTTTTTCATGGCGTCGGCGGCCAGTGGCTTTCAATTACGAACCA
Source organism: Terriglobia bacterium (assembly GCA_035712365.1). Classification (NCBI taxonomy): domain Bacteria; kingdom Pseudomonadati; phylum Acidobacteriota; class Terriglobia; species Terriglobia bacterium. The sequence continues at coordinate 81,252 of DASTAW010000058.1, read as the reverse complement.
GGCCCTGGACGAGTTGGCCGGCTTTCTGGCGCAGCACAGCGAGATCTGGACCGCCACGTTTGGCGATGTCGTCCGGTACATTCAGGAGACTAAAGCGCTCAAGGTCGAAGCCGGGGAATCTTCGGAACAAAGCGCCAGGTTTTCGCTCTCCTGGCCGCTGGATGCCAGAGTTTACGACGTGCCGCTCACGCTCAAGTGGAAGCTTCCATCGTCGTGGAACTCGTGCACGGCGCGCGCGGACGGTCAGGAAATGAACTGCTCCGTTACCGCGAGCGCGGGAGCAAAGACGGCGTTGGTGGAGGTTCCCGCGCAGAAAAAGACCCTCGAGTTTGTGAAAAAATAGAGGCTTCAAGCGGCGAAGAATCTTTCGTGTCCGGCGCCGCCCCGCGCCATTAACTCCCATCAGCGCTGTGGGTGTAAACATCCCATCGTTTGTAATTACCCAAAGCTTCAGCAACTGCTCTTGCATAATGGCTGCGGTTGACGGCCACGTGGTGCTCGTAGCCGTTCCTGCAGATATATTGCAACAGATTTTGCAACCTGGGCACTTTCAGCACGCCATATCCCCCAAAGCTGGCTGGCCGGTCGTCCGTCGTCTCGCCTTCCCCAATATAAGCGCGGATTCCGCCTTTCAGATCATCCGTCGATACGCGACAGAAGGTGATCGGACCGGTCTTCAGTTGGCCAACGACCGTCCCGAAAGTGTTATCTTTCCCCACCGAGCCGGCAATGATCTCCTGAAAGTCCATCTTGAAATTCTCAAAGAAATGCTTCGGCAGGTTCGAGCAATGGAAGATGACACACTTGTCCGGGTCGTCGCCGTAGTTATTGTTCCAGTCCACAATCGCGCTGGGTGTGCCGGATGCTAACTGAAGCACATACATGCCAACCATGCCCGTCATGTCCGTTTCGCAGGCGCTCGGAAGCAGGTTGTTGGACATCATGCTCATCAGCGTACAGGGAACGACGCCGAAGAACTCTTCCATGGCCGTCCAGCACTGGATAGAAGTTCCGGCCAAGCCATTCGCCGCCATCCATTCATCGACCACCACACCGAACTTGGCCATCTTCATGAGTGATGCCTGCGGTATCCCGCCCGTCGCGACATAAGTTCCAATACTCCCGAGTTTCTCCTTCACCCTCGCCTCGCCATCCGCGAGGCGCTGGATGCGGCCGAACACCTCCGATAGATCCAGCGGTTCCACCGAGATTCCGGCATGTTCCAGAAGCTTCTCGCTGAAGCGGACAGTATTGAACGCCGCCGGGCGAGCGCCAATGACACCCACGCGCAGGTTCTTCAGCCCCCTTACAATCCGGCAAGTGGCGGCGAAAGAATCGAGGTCATCCTTGAAGGGCTGCGAGGCGGGCGCCTCAGTGTGAAGCGTGGTCAAAGTGTAGCGGATTCCGTACTGCCACAGGTTGTTGCACACCGACATCTTGCCGCAGAAACTGTCGCGCCGGCCGCCCATCAGCATCTTGTTGGGCTCGTCCGGAAACGCCTGGATCAGCACCGGAACGTCCAGGCCGCTCAGGCGCAGGGCATTGGCGACGCCGCGTTCGTCTCCAAAATTAGGCAGAGATACGAGAATACCGTCAATCTCGTCGGCATGCTGCCTGAACAGGTCCGCGCATCTTCGCGCCTCCTGCAAGGTTTCCACCGCCCCGTGCTTCGTTTCCTCCGGCGTCAGGCAGATGGCCCCGTAGCCCGCGGCTTTCAGGCGTCGCAGGATTTCTTCCCGTCCGTCGCGGGCCAGAACATCGGGAAAGAATCCGCGGTTGCCAATAATCACTCCCAGAGTTGTTGCGCTCATCTGGTGATCCTCCTCAACGACTCACAGCGCAGAGCACTGCAAAAAAATCGGATCCGCTGAAGCCAAAATCCTCCCGTTTCTAGGTCTTCTTACCCGGCTGCCCGTAAGTCGTGTGATAACGATCGTACCACTTGCGAACTTCCTTTTCCGGCAGCGCCTTCGGTTTTCCAAGCAACAGCGCAAGATGGCAGGTCTTCGCCACGTCTTCAAGCATCACGGCGGACTTCAGTGCCGCGCGGGGCGTGGGTCCGAAGGCGAAGACGCCGTGCTGCGCCAGCAGGACTGCCGGAGCTTTGCCCATGTGCTTCAGGATTCCCTTTCCGAGGTTGTCGCCCTGGTTGTCGATGTATGGCACACAAGGAACTTCAGCGCCGAATTCGTCGGCAAAGGCCGTCAGGTAAACGGGAATCGGCAGCCCCAGCAGCGCAAAGCTTGTGGCGTAATTCGAATGCGTGTGGATGATGCCGCCGATCTCAGGCCGATGTTTGTAAAGGTAGAGGTGGTGCGGCAGATCAACCGAGGGGTTCCACCGGCCGCTGACTTTTCGCCCGTCAAGATCGGTTACGACCATGTCCTTCGGTTGCAGCTTGCCGTAATCCATGCCGCTCGGTTTGATGACCACCAGGCCGCGCTTACGGTCAACTCCGCTTGCGTTGCCGGCGTGCACCGTCACCAGCCCCGCCCGATAGATTCCGAGATTGGCTTCCCAGACCTCCCGGCGGAGTTGTTCCGAAGCCTTCATCCTTCAAACCTCCCGTGTACTTCGCTGCCGCTGGCGACTGGGCTGAATCACCGCGGCCTATCTTGAGACCTGCTCCGCCTGCAGCGTCTTGAGCCTCTTCATCACGTCATTTGTGCCGCGGCCAAAATAATCGTGAAGCGTCTGGTACTCCTTGAATAGCCGGTTGTAAACATCGTGCGCCTGCTTCCGAGGCCGACAGGAATCTTTCTGGAGTTGCGCCATGTTTTGCGCAGCCTCAAAAATTGTATCGTAGCCCCCGGCTTCCCTTCCCGCCGCAACCGCCCCATGCATTGCCGAACCCAATGCCGGGCAGGTGAGCAAATACCGAGCAATTCTGATCTCGCGACCGGTGACGTCCGCAAAGATCTGCATCAGCAGCCTGTTCTTTTCTGGCAGCCCGCCACAGGCCACAAGGTTTCGAACCTCTACACCTCTGGACTCGAAGGCTTCGATAATCTGGCGCGTCCCAAATGCCGTCGCTTCAATCAGAGCGCGATAGATCTCCTCAGGCCTCGTTGCCAGACGCAACCCCAGCAGCACGCCCGTCAATCCGGCATCCACCAACACCGAGCGGTTGCCATTCCACCAGTCGAGGGCCAGCAATCCTGATTCTCCGGGCGCGAGGGCCGCCGCCCGCTTTTCCAGGACTGCCGTGACGGGCACCCTGCTCCGGCGCGCCTCCCGAGACACCGACTCGTGTACGCCGTTCTCAAAGAACCAGGCAAAGATGTCTCCCACCGCTGACTGTCCGGCCTCATAGCCCCACAGGCCCGGCACCACACCGTCCTCAACCACCCCGCACATCCCTTCCACCGCCTGCCTCTCTCTTCCCAGCAGGATATGGCAGATCGAGGTACCCATAATCATCACCAGCGAGCCGGGCTCCGTCACCGCGCAGGCTGGCACGGAAACATGCGCGTCTACGTTGCCGACCGAAACCGGCGTGCCTTCGCGGAGACCTGTCTTGCGCGCCCATTCGGCCGTCAGCCCGCCGGCCCGCGCACCCAGTGGGTAATAGTCCTCGGTCACCTTTGTCCCGATCACGTTTTTGAGCGAAGGATGCAAGGCCCGGTAAAATTCCGGCGAGGGAAATCCCTTCCCCTTCACCCACATGGCCTTGTATCCCGCGGTACAGGCGCCTCGCTTCTCTTCTCCAGTCAGTTGCCACACGATCCAATCGGCTGACTCGATAAAGCGCTCCGTGGACTCATAGATCCCAGGCGCCTCGTTCGCGATTTGCAGCAACTTTGAGAAGAACCACTCCGAGGAGTACTTCCCGCCGTAAATACGAACGAAATCTTCATTCCGCTCCCTCCCGATTTCATTAATGCGGTCGGCTTCTGGCTGCGCCGCGTGGTGCTTCCACAGCTTGACCCATGCATGGGGATGTTTGCGGAATTTCGGCAGGGAGCAGAGCGGCGTCCCATCGCCCTTCACCGGAAGCGGGCTTGATGCCGTAAAATCAGTGCCAAGGCCGACCACCTGCTCGGGCTTAACGCCTGCTGCTTTCAGCGCTTTCCGGACCCCCTTTTCCGCCACCAAAAGATAATCGCGCGGGTTCTGCAACGCCCAGTCGTGTTCGAGTTTTGGACCTCCGGGAACCCTTGCGTCGATCACCCCGTCCGGATAAGGCACAATAACGCTCGACACCAGTTCCCCATTCCCAACTCGGACCACCGCCACCCGGCCCGACTCGGTCCCGTAGTCGATCCCCAGCGCAAACTTATCTCTGCGTTTGGAAGTAGAGGTTTGCCGTCTCATTGCTCAGGCTGCCACCTCGATCTGACCTCGCGACCTGTCTCGACGCAATCACAACCGGGGATAAGAGGACCCGGCCTCCGCGAAAGAAGACCTTCTCTACAGGTCACATTTTTTGAGCCAGACAATGTTACTAGGGAAAGGGCAAACCCGCAAACCGATGGGTACACGCAGTAGCAAGAGAAAAAACTCGCAGTACTTGAAACCGCATCGGGCGCGCACCGAAACCTTAAATGGCGGCCTTAACTTGGCGCCTCGGCGCCTTTGCGTGAGCAGGCTTTTCTTTGACACAAGCAAATCGCCTGGCGATTGTCGGCGCAATCTGACAGGACAAAAGTACTGGCACGCAGGGGCGCAAAGGCGCAAAGATTTCTATGTGGGTGATATAAGATTGTCGTCTGCGTTCTGATTTCGCATAATGTCAATCAGGAGACAACTCTGCATGGGCTACCAACCAATTGAGAATTATGGAATCATCGGCGATCTGCACACTGTTGCCCTGGTTGGCATGAACGGCTCCATCGATTGGCTGTGCTTCCCAAATTTCGACTCGCCCAGTGTCTTTGGGGCGATGCTGGACGATGAAAAGGGGGGCCGATTCCAGATAACTCCAACTGTGGAAGAAGTAACTTTCAAACAACTTTATTGGCCCGAATCAAACGTGCTGGTCACCCGCTTTCTTTCAACGGCGGGAGTGGGCGAAATCACTGACTATATGCCGGTCGGCGGCAAGGGCCGAGTGGAAGGCAGACACCAACTGGTGCGGCGAGCGCGGGTGGTCCGCGGATCAATGCCGTTCCGCATGGTGTGTCAGCCGGCTTTCAATTACGCGCGCGACACGCACAAGATGCAAACCACTTCGGAGGGAGTCTGCTTTCAGTCGAAAGACTTGCATCTCGGTCTCGCCACAGAAGTTCCGCTCAAGAGCGACGGCAGGGGCGGCGTGAGCGCGGAATTCACGCTGGGAGAAGACCAAAGCGCCATTTTCCTGTTGCAGATGGTGCCGCCAGGCGCCGGCTGCGGCTCGGCTGTTTCAGAATCTCGCGAAGCGGAATTGTTCCAGGAAACGGTGGACTACTGGCGGGGTTGGCTCTCGGGCTGCAGATACCGGGGCCGCTGGCGTGAAATGGTGTATCGCTCGGCACTGGTCCTCAAGCTGCTCACTTACCACCCCACTGGGGCGATCGTTGCGGCGCCCACCTGCAGCCTGCCCGAACACATTGGCGGTGAGCGCAACTGGGATTATCGCTACACGTGGATTCGTGATGCAGCGTTCACTCTCTATGCCCTGATGCGGCTTGGCTTCACGGAGGAAGCGGCAAAATTCATGCATTGGCTGGACGCCCGATGCCACGAGCGGGAAAAGGATGGGTCTCTCCAGATTATGTACGGCATCGACGGACGGCACGAACTGGAGGAGTCCACCCTAGACCACCTCGAGGGCTACAAGGGGTCCCGGCCCGTCCGTGTTGGGAACGGTGCCGCAAAACATTTACAGTTGGACATCTATGGCGAGTTGATGGATTCCGTCTATCTATACAACAAATATGGCAGTCCGATCTCTTACGAACTCTGGATGGAGCTTCGCGGACTGCTCAACTGGGTCTGCAACAACTGGCGCCAGGCCGACAACGGCATTTGGGAAGTAAGAGGTGGCCGCCAGCACTTTGTGTACTCCAAAGTTATGTGCTGGGTTGCGCTCGACCGAGGTCTGCGCCTTGCGGATAAACGTTCATTCCCGGCGGACCGGGAACGCTGGCTGAAAAACCGCGACGCCATCTACGTGGAAATTCTGGAAATGGGCTGGAGCGGAAGCCGTCAGTCCTTCGTGCAATATTACGGCTGCGACTGCCTTGACGCCTCCAACCTGATCATGCCACTGGTCTTCTTCATGTCGCCTACTGACCCTCGCATGTTGAAAACCATCGACGCTATCAACCGTCCTCCGGACAAGGGCGGGCTGGTATCAGACAGTCTTGCATATCGTTACAATCCTGAGGCTGGAATTGACGGGCTGCACGGTACCGAAGGCACCTTCAACATGTGCACGTTCTGGCTGGTTGAGGCGTTGACGCGCGCCGGACGGGTTGATAAGCGCCGGCTGGACCAGGCTGTCTTGAAGTTTGAAAAAATGTTAAGCTACGCAAACCATCTGGGACTTTACTCGGAAGAAACAGGCCCCCGCGGCGAGGGTCTGGGAAACTTCCCACAGGCTTTTACTCATGTCGCCCTGATCAGCGCTGCTTTTAACCTGGACCGGGCCCTGAGTTCAAGCGGCAATCAATGGCCAGGACTCGCAGGCCCATCCTAGTGAGGATTCGCCGGTATTATTTCCCGCCCGGGGCGAGACACAGACTCCCCAGGAAGGGGACGCCGTTCCTGGGGAGTCACGAACTCGATACCGGTGAGACCCGCCTGTGAGATGCTGGCAAGACGCCATTCCCGTTGCCAACTGGGACAGTCCATGAAGACCCTGCTGATCCAGCTATCAACTACTTCTTTTTGGGTGGGACTACGGCGTCCTTGAATGATTTCGCCAAGCGGAACTTGACGACTGTCTTGGCAGGAATCTTAATGGGTGCGCCGGTTTGGGGGTTTCGACCCGTGCGTTCTTTGCGGTGAGCTTTGACAGCCTTGCCGAGGCCCGGAATCACAAACTGCCCACCGCTCTTGCACTCCTTGGTGGCCAAGGCCGCAAGTTCATCAAGCACTGCGGCCGTGGCTTTTTTCTGCAGCCCGACTTTGTCAGCCAGATGGGATACCACCTGGGATTTGGACATTACTTTTGCCATGTACTGCTCCTCTCCTGATTTTTAGATGTTGGGAGTCCCTTTCGTTGACTGAAATGCGAAACTGTAAGCAATAACCCTCGAACTGTCAAGGCTTATGATGAGCCGCGCCTGCGCTGTACATGCATTAGTTTGCCTGCTCTGTCAAGCGATATTGCGCACGTTCGTGCAGCATGCGTGTACAGCGGCACGTACATTTATACACAGCTTTTGAGTTTTGCGCCAAAAACATTTTCTAAGACACCGAACAGGCCATCGAACTGGTCTCTTGATTCACCAGCTAAGAGAGTGGGCAAGCCATCGGCAACCATTTGCGAGCACGAGAAGATCGCTCTTTTACGCCGCCTGTAGCACGCGACGGGCCGCTCGCATGGTCCATATCAACACTCGCGGCAAGTAAAAGCCGCAAGGGCAGGAATTGCTGCTAATTGCCGCCAGTTCCGTGAGCGGCACTCGATTCACTCCGGCTGCTCCCCGTGTGGATTATTGTCTTATCGGGAGCCGGGAGGATGGCCATTGGGATGCGCGCGAATGCCACCTGATTGGCAGAGATATCCATCACATTCACCTGCATCCAGTATCTGCCCGGAGGAAACCTTGCCAGCGGGACCTCAGTGAAGTACGAGGCCGTCCCTTCGCCTGACTTCCCTGACTTGGCTGCGTAAGGTCCGGCTTGAGAAATCTGCACGCCATTCCGGAAGAAGATGAGCGCCATTGACGGAGGGCTCGAAGTTCCAGAGCGCCTGTCGGCCTTGCCGGAGGATGCCGGGCTGCCGGCATACGACTGCAGGTAAACATAAAGGTTCTGGTCGGCATAGAACACCCTGGTGACGCTCGGCAGGATTGCCTGGGAACCGGAGTCGAGCGGATTGTCCTCCGCGCCTGTGGCCCACTGGCCGCGCCCGGGCCGGGTGGTGAGTTTCTTTGTAAGCTCGTTCGAGACAATCACGGAACTCAGCGCCAGACCGTTCTTGTTTACGGGCGGAAGCGCCAGTTGCTTCTCAAAGGTGCCCATCTTTCCCGTCAGGTTTTCGCGCGCCACCACCTTGAGCTTGTAAGTGCCGGGCGGCAGCACCAGTCCGCCTTCATAGAGGATGTTGCCTTTGAGCACGGCCTGGAAGGTTGACGCGTCCAGTTTCACCGGCAGCGTGTCGCGCAGCGCACCCGCCACCTTCCCGTTGGAATCCGTCGCCCGCCAGGCGAAATCGAACTGCGTCCGGTGGTCTGCCGAGCGCTGATGAAAGGGAATCGAGGAACCGGGAATTTTGGCCGCCAGCACCACATAATAGTGCCCGTCGGATTGCAGGAAATACGCAGTCTCTACCGCCAGCGGAAGGTCGAGAAAAGGCACGTCGGAATTGAGTGCGTCGGCAAGCTGAAGTTCCTTCTGCTGGCCCGAAGAGCGCCCGAAACTGACGGGAGCGTAATAGCCTGGGCGGGCTTCAACCTTCAAGCCGCGACCCTCCACCACTTCCACCCGGATGCGGCGGAACTTTCCGTCCGCTTTGGTGTTCGACGGGGTATATCCGATCAGGTAGTAGCTATTGTTCGCCTTCTGCACATACTCGAACGCAGGCGCGAAATTGTTCAAGTCTGTAAACATCTTTCCGCCGGTGTCCGTTGCCAGCGTGGAGAGCGTCTCGCGGCTGTTGTGCATTGAAGTGATCTGCGAAGACACGCCGCTGGCAGTGTAAATCGCGGTCCCGGCGGGGCTGGGCGCCGAGGCGCCGCCGCCGGGCGGCATGGCCATCAGACCACGCGCATCCAGCGTGTAAAAGGAAACGTTGGCCCGGTTTGCCGCGTCAATTGTTGCCTGGAGCTGCGCTTCGTTGTCCACGCCTGTCTGCTCGATGCCGCTTGAAAAGTGGATGACCGACTTGCGCCCCGGCACAGCCTGCAACAGGTTGGCCAGTGACTCGAGAGCCGAGAGTTTCTCGTCGGTATTGAAAATATTGAACTCGGTTTCGTCAGGAGTGAAAGCGTTGCCGGTATCCTGCGTCACCACTTCGTTCCCGAATGAGTCTGTGCCGCCAGCCTCGCCTACACTCCCGTTTGACGCCAGCGTGGATGACTGGCCAATCTGGATGCTCTTAATGGCTTTCGACAGCACATCCCGGTCGTTGGTAAAGTCCTGGAGCACCTTCAGGTCGCTCGAATAGGTGACGACAGCAACCAGATCGGCGGGCGTCATATCGGTCTTCAGGAAATCCTGCGCCGATTCGAGCGCGCGCAGCAGGTCCGGAATCTGCATCGACGACAGGTCGAAGAACAGGACCACCAGTCGGTGGTTCTGCACCAGCCGCCGGTAAGTGTCCTGCGGCGTCGTTTTGGGCAGGGAGGCCAGATTAATCTCCGCCGGCTTGCCGTTTTCGCCGGTCTCCTGCACCAGCTTCTGAATGTCTTCGAGATCGAACGAATCGATCTTTTGCAGCACGCCGTCTTCGTATACTTTGAAATCGCTCTGCTTGAGATTGGTTACAGGGTCGCCCTTGCGGTCCGTTACGCGAACGTCAACCAGCACTTCATTCGTGGAAACCTGCAAGGTGAAACCCTGCGAGAGGTTCTGGTAGCCGATCTGGCCGGAGGGCGGAGCGGCTGGCAGTCCCTGGTTCTGAGCAGCCACGGCAAGCTGCACCACCATCGCAACCATGAGCACACCCACGCCAATGGCTGCCAACATCAGGGCACGGCCAGAACCATGGCGAATGCGTTGTTGGTGAACTGTGTTTCGATTCATACCTACCTCAAACCGCCATTCCACATGTCATCCTGAGCGCAGCGAAGGATCTCTGCATCTAATTTCACGCGAATACTGGGATGCTTCGCTTCGCTCAGCATGACGGCTCAGCGTTTCTCAGCAATCTGTTAGAACCGCAGCCTGAATGAAAGGGTCATGGTCCTCATCGCACCCACAGCATTTACCCGTCCGAAGGTGTTGCTGTTGATCGTCGTTGACAGGCCCGAAAAATTGACGATGTTGAACGTGTTGCTCGTCGCCAGGCGAAAGTTCCCAGTAATATTCTTCTCGCGCGAAATCGTGATCAGCCGGTCGAGTCCCACATCGAAATTGATGGTTGGCGGCCCGGGAATGGTATTCCGGCCGGCGTTCCCGAACGCTCCCGCCACCGGCAAGGCAAACGCCCCCGTATTAAAGTAGTTGAGCGTAGTTCGCTGGGAGGAAGGCAGCGTCACCGGAACTCCCGTGGCGTCGGCGCGCAATCCGCCGAACGGTGCAAGCCCATTCACGTTGTTGCTGGCGTTGCCGCCAACATAGGCGGTATAGGGCAGGCCGGAACTGACAGTCATAATGTCACTCAGAGACCAGCGGCTGAGAATAGCAGACAGAACACCGCCCTTCTTCAGGAACCGGCCGCGCTCGCCAAATGGCAACTGATAGCGCACAAAGCCGCGCAGGCTGTGAGTGGGATTGAATCCCGAAAGGGCCCACTCCGCGCCCAGATCAGAGGGATTCTGCACAGGAGCCAGCGGGCTCACGGCCGCCGAGATGGCCGAACCGCCTCCCAGCCCTCCAGGGCCGCCAATCCTGAAGAAGCGCGTGGTGGCAGTTCCCCCGACGCTGGACGCGTTGTCCTCTGCCTTCGAATAGGTGTAATTCAAAAAGAAAGAGAAGTCGCGGCGCGAAAAGTGCCGCAGGCTCACGCGCAGCCCGTTGTAGAGGGATGATGCTCCCGAAGTGTCGTATTCAAACGGAAGCGTAATAGACGCCAGGGCACTCCCGACACCGGGCACCAGCAGCAGGTTCAGGTGCGTCCCGCGCGTGCCGATATAAGCCGCCGACAGGACGTAGGACTGGCCGAGGTTTTGTTCCACCGTTGCATTCCAGGTTTGCGCGTACGGGGTAAGGAACCCAGGGTCAACGGCATACGTGTTGCTCACCGTTCCGGGATTGATGGTGGGAAATCCGTTCTGGAGCGTCAGGAGCTGCGACGGGCTGGTCACCAGCGTGCTCGTGGTTGCAAACGGGGCTTGATTCACCAGGTTGCTCACCAGGTTCTGGTAAATTGACTCGTCGTAAAACATGCCGTAGCCTGCGCGCACCACCAGCGAGTGTGAAATCCACGGGCGATAGGCAATACCCACGCGCGGCGCCACGTTTTCCGGATGCCCGCTTAACAGTGAAGCCGGAAGACTTCCCGGATTCTGTCCCGTCACCACGTCCGCCGTAGAAAAATTGGGTCCCAGGGCCAGGTCCGACAGGTGGCCGTATTTCTCGGTGAAGGGCGCGGCGTATTCCCAACGCGCGCCCAGGTCCAGCGTGAAATGGTCCGACACCCGCCAGTCATCCTGACCGTAAACGTCGTAGCGGGACGATCGCAGATAGTTGGCGGGAATGCCGTAGCGCTCCGAGGTCGTCTGCGGAAGTCCCAGTAGAAAATCAGCCAGATCATATCCCGTATTCGTGACCGGCGTTCCCTGCGTCGTAAAGTCGCTGGTGCTGTAGCCGGTGAAGGAGAAACTTCCTTGCGCTTCCGGGTTCGTCAGCGAGTTCAGTTGAATTCTGGAAACCTCTCCGCCGAACTCGAAGTTGTGTTTGCCCACGGTGTAAAGGAGTGAATCGGAGAAACTCAGCGTCTGGTTGCGAGTCAACGAGGGAGACGCGTCACTAAGCTCGCTGAAATTCGTAAAGCCGATGGAGGGCAGGCCCCAATCCCTCGGGTCCTGTGAAACGCCCTGGATGCCCAATTCCCCCGTGATGTTCCGGTTGTAGGAAAAGGGATTCGTCACCAGAGTGCGCGCGCGGTTGAAGTTCACAGCAAAGTCATTAACGGCCCTGGTGCTGAAATTGTGAGTTTCGGTCACGCTGACGTTCTGTCTTCGCGTGGTGGTCGTGGAAGGAATGTTTGGGAAGCCGGTGAGGCCGTCAGCGTGTGAGGAATCGTAGAAATACACCACTGCCAGGTTATCTTTGCTTGAAATTTCGCGGCCCACCCTGGCCATGAAGATCTGGCTGGCCGTTGGGAGCGACAGTTGCACGTGATAGTTCTGCACCTGCCCCGGCAGGTTGGGCATCGGGAGGTATTGCAGCAACCCCAGAGAGGCCGAGTTGAGCATCGACGACGGAACCACATTGCCCGGAAAAGCGGTCCGCGGTTCGAGCGCTGCGGTCGGCTCATAAATGACAGGCATCGTACCGGCGCCTGGTCCGGATGCAATGGTTGTTGCTGAAAAATCGCCCTGCCGCTCCGCCGCAGTCGGAAGCGATGCCAGAATATTCTGCGGGCTGGTGCCGCGAATGATGTTGAAATTGAAAAAGAAGCTAGTTTTATTGCCACCGTTGTAAAGCCTGGGGATGTTCAGCGGGCCGCCAAGCGAAAAACCGAAGAGCTCGCTGTAGTACGGGACCTGCGGCTGCGAGGGCGTGTTCAAGGGGTAAGGACGAGCGTCGAAGGCCGAGTTAGTGTACGACTCGTTGATGTTTCCGCGAATCTGATTGGAGCCGGGCCGCCGAAAACCGCCGAAGAAAAAGACACGGTCACCGCCGCCTCCTCCGCCAAACGGCATCCCTGCCTCGCCGCCAGGGCCTCCGGGACCTCCCGGTCCGCCGCCGAATCTGAAACCTCGGCCACGGCGTCCGCCAGCCATAGTGGGCGCGGTGGCGTTCACAACATTGCCGGCCAGCAGGAAGGAGTTGCTGGCGCCCGCCGCGCCCGCAAGATCGCCCCCGATGCCGCCGGCCTGATTCGTCTGGCCCGTTCCGGCGCCCTCATCCGAGAAACTCAAACCGCCGGTCGCATCATTCCCACCCGCTTCTGCCAGAATGCTGTTCAGGTCACCGGCGTCTTCTGGGCCGGCCGTTCCCTGCGCAGGAAAGGAGCCGCCGGCATTCCCGCGACCCTGCTGCGGAAACTGACCTGACCCGCGCCCGATTCCGGCGCGTCCACCAGATCCCGCCTCGCTTGCGCGCCCGGGAAAATTCCCTCGGCCCGCCCCGCCCTGCCCGGCGCCCTGCCGCCTGAAACCGCCAAATCCGGCCTGCTCACCGGGCACGCCCAGTGTCAAGGTCGCGTTCAGGGTCAAAGGCTTGCCGGCGGTGACTGTCACAGGTCCCAACAGGGATGGCCGGAAACCCAGGATCACCACAATCACCCGATACTCGCCCGGCGCCACGCTGCTGAAAACGTACTTTCCCGCCTCGTCGGACCATGTCTGCTTGCGCTCGCGCGTTTGTGGATTGAACAGCACAACCCTCGCGCCCGGCACCGGCACTTCCCCGGGGCCTAGCACCTGCCCCTCGACTGTGCCGCCGGCTGCCGTCTGCGCCATCGCCGCCGGACCTGTGCACAACGTTATCGCCAGCATCACCGCCAGAATTCCGGCGCCGTACAAGAACGTTTTTGCCCTCATTCTCCCAGATCCCTCAAATTCCAAAGCCGGCCCATAAGAACTGGCGTCGCCGTGCTAGTATGCCGGACGGATTTGGCGATAAAAAGGTTTCACTGCGCATGGCGAAATCGCCGGGCACTGGCTTGTCCTTCTGTTTACACGGCAGCCCCAAGGCATCCGACGCCCGCCATAATTCTCAATCTCCAAGTATGTCCCCAACCAAGCTCCTGGACTGCAAATTGTCTGTAAAAGGTCGTGGCGGGCCACTGCTCCCGAACGTGTTCCACGCCTGCGCAGAGCGGGCCGTAGAAATATCGCTGTTGTTGCGTCATTCTGCGGTGTTCGTCGGGTCTTGCCCCGCTTGACTTTCGCGGTTTTCAGGGCTATACCTAACAACATAGAGAGAGGTGTAGCCAGTCAATAGACTCGGCGGGGGCCGCCATGGGAAACAAGCTTACCTTAGCGTTCATTCTTGCCATGTTCAGCGCGATGGCCTTCCCGTTGCCTTCCCGGGCGCAGAGAGGTTATCTGATGGGGGGAGGCCAGTTTGTACGGCCGCGGCCGCACGCTCCCTTAGGACACCCGCGTCAGGGGCCCATCCTCACGGGGCCCAGAGGCCGTGGCCGTTTTGGGCGAGGCGGGTCCGCCGTTTATCCGTATCTTTATCCTCCCTATTACGATTCCGGTTACTATTCCGAGCCTGCTCCAACTGAGCCCCAGCAGGAACGCGTGGTGGTGGTTGAAAATTCCCAGCAACCCGCCGCAGTTGCGCCAGCGCCTCCTCCAAAATCGCTGATGCTGGAACGCCAGGGCGACCACTGGGTGCGGGTAACGGATGCCGGCCAGACTGTGACCGACCTGCAGCCCGGCCAAAAGGGGTCCGAAACAGCAGCGAACCTGCGGGTCATCACGCCGCAGGAAGGCGCAGCCGTTGAACCGCCTGCTCAGCTCCCGCCCGCCGTGCTGGTGTTTCGCGACGGACACAAAGAAGAGATCTCCCGCTATACCATCGTCGGCGGCAACATCTATACCAGCAACGATTACTGGAACAGCGGTTCGTGGACAAAGAAGGTCCCGATTGCCGAACTGGACGTTCCCAGCACGCTGGAACTGAACCGCGAGCGCGGGACGAACTTCAGCCTGCCTTCCAGCCCGCATGTTGTCGTCGTCCGCCCTTGAGATTTGCACCGGCTAGCTCCAGCCAGTATCAGACCGTTTCGAGCGGTGCAGAGCCTGCTCAGGGGCTTGCCCCGCGTCTCCACTCCGGCCTCGCACCCATTCAATTCTCGCTGCTCGAGTCCCACAAAAACAACGTATTGTATTGGGCCAGGCTTTAGCCGACAATCACTTCCATGAAATCTCGGAATCCTGAACCTGTCCGGCGCGCGGTGAAACCTCGCGCAAAGACGACGGACAACCTGCTGGTGATGCAGACGTCGGGCGCCGGCGATGGAGTTCAAAGCGGGACGGCCCAGCGGCCCCGGACGCGATTGAGGATCACCGAGGTGCGAGTGATCGTCACCTGCCCGGACCGCAACTACGTTCTGGTAAAAGTTCTTACCAGCGAGCCCGCGCTCTACGGCGTGGGCGACGCCACGCTGAACGGCCGCGAACTGGCCGTGGCCACCCTGCTCGATAAGCACATTGCGCCGATGCTCATCGGGCGCGACCCGGAGCAGGTGGAAGATATCTGGCAGTGCCTTTACCGAGCCCCCTACTGGCGCTCCGGGCCCGTGCAGATGACGGCGCTTGCTGGCATCGACCTCGCGCTGTGGGACATCAAGGGCAAGTTGGCCGGGATGCCCGTCTATCAGTTACTCGGCGGACGCACGCGGCGCGGCGCGCTGGCGTACACACATGCAAGCGGAAAAAACTTTGACGAAACTGAAGCCGCGGTCCGGCGCGCCATGGAGCGCGGCTTTAAGGCCGTGCGCGCCCAGGTGGCGGTCCCGGGCCTCGAAGGCACCTACGGAACATCGCGGAACAAAACATCTGAAGAGACTGCCGGCCGCGTGGACCAGCAAGCCGACCTTCCGTCCACGGAAGTTTTCGAGCCTGGCCCGTACCTACGCACCGTTCCTAAACTGTTCGAGCATCTTCGGCTCAAGCTCGGCGATGAGGTTGAACTGCTGCACGACGTCCACCAGAAGCTTGGGCCTGTCGAAGCCGCGCGTTTGGCGCACGATCTCGAGCCCTACCGCCTCTTCTTTCTCGAAGATCTCGTGCCGCCGGAAGCCAAAGACGGCCTGCGGCTGGTCCGGCAACGGTCTGCGACGCCCATCGCCCTCGGAGAGATCATCCATTCGCCGCTCGACTTTGTTCCCCTCATCACCGAGAGGCTGATCGACTATCTTCGCTGCGCCGTCACGCACATCGGGGGAATCACCGCGGCTCGCAAGCTGGCCTCGCTGGCCGAATTCTACCAGGTGAAAACCGCCTGGCACGGGCCTGCCGATGTGGCGCCACCTGCCCATGCGGCGAGCGTCCATCTTGACCTCGCAATCCAAAACTTCGGCATCCAGGAGATGATCTTTTTCTCCGACATTGCGCGCGAGGTGATGCCGGGCGGGCCGGTGTTCCAGGGGGGTTACATGGACGTTGACAATACCCCCGGCCTGGGAACCGACATCAACGAGGAACTGGCCAAAAAATACCCCTACCGGCGGTCGTATTTACCCCTCGCTCGGCGCAAGGATGGCAGCGTCCATGACTGGTGAGAATGCGTAAAGCATCCGATTTTGCCTGCCACTCGACTAATCGCTGCTGCGCCATGAAACATCGTCCGGGCAATGAAGACCACCCTCGCCACCCGCCCTCGGGCATAAAGAGCAGGGACCGCGATACTAGCCTACTAAAGTCGAGCAAATAATCGGCTAGGGGGCTGGCGCAGAGGCAAGGTTCAGCCTCTGAGATTTTTAGACGAGAGCATCTCTGCAGGTTCCGGGCAGTTCCCGCTTCGCGGGATCGCAGATGCTGTAACGCGAGTGTCCACGCCACACGGTACACCGTTTCTAAAACTTGATCACTGGCGCGAGCGCGACGCAAACCAGGCCCGCGATGAAGAATGCAAACATCAGGGCGAGCAGGCGTTTGGCGGAGCGGTCGGCGCGGGCGAACTCTTTCCACACAAAAATTCCCCAGATGGCTGACACCATGGTGGCTCCCTGGCCCAGCGCGTAAGAAGCTGCGGGGCCGACCATTTGCACGTAGGAAGCCACAAAATTCGAAATGGTCCCCACGCCCCAGATCATTCCCCCTACCACTCCCCAGAAGTGCAACAGCTTGTTTCCCCGTAGATAATCCGCAAAGCGGACTGGCGGGCCGGAAACGGGCCTGCGCATGAAGACGTAATTCAGCGGGATGGTGCAGGCCAGTACTCCGAGCCCAAAAACGTAAGCCACAGTGTAAGGGCCCAGGTGGCGCTCGCCGGTCAGCGCCTTGGCAACGAAGGGATAGAACAGGCCCATGCCCAAGCCGCAGAACAGGCTGAGCACAATGCCCTTGGTGCTCAGCGTCAAGTCTTTGGAAATTTTCCGGTAGGCCATGGCGTCCAGCACGATGGCTACGCAGACGAGCGCGATGCCGCCGAACAACAGCAGCGGATTTCCGGCCGGCGTGATGATGTAATTCAGAATGGACCCGATCACCAGCGCCAGCCCGATGCCGATGGGGAAAGCCACGGCCAGCCCGGCAATCGCAATCGCGGCAACCAGGAGCATGTTGGCAACGTTGAAAATGATGCCGCCCGCAAACGCCAGCAACAGGTGGTGGGCGTCGGCCCGGCCGAGATTGGCCATAAACCCGTCGGGACTTGCCGGCCGGGTATTGCCGAGCGTGAAGCCCATGATCACGGTCATCAGAAGGATCCCCCAAAGGTAGTCCCAGTAGAAAAGCTCAAAGCGCCAGTTTTTGGTGAGCTTCTGGGTGTTCGCCCAGCTTCCCCAGCAGACCATGCTGAGAATCATCATGAAGAGAGCAACGGCGTAAGTGGAAGGAACAAACATCGCGAGCGCCTTTCAGATCGAAAATGTTTACCGGCTCGATTCCGCATCGACAACACAACGAAAACCGACCGTGCCGGAACGGTCTGTGCCGGGAGCCATCAACAGAAACTTGCCATGCTCATTCAGCTTGAACGCTTCCGGAAAATACCAGCGCGTGCCCTGCGGGTGATAGTGGCTCCCGCCGCGCAGGATGGCCGCGCGCGTGTGCGGATCTTCAAATTCGTCAGTCCACTGCCAGACGTTGCCCACCATGTCCATCACTCCAAATGGGCTTGCGCCTTTCGGGTGGGCGTCAACGGCGGAAGGCGGCGGAAGTTCCCTCCCCTTGTCGAGCGGCGGAACGGCGGACGCATCCCGATCGTTGCCCCAGGGATAGAGCCGCCCGTCCGTACCCTGCGCCGCGTACTGCCATTCCCATTCGTGCGGCAGGCGCTTGCCGGCCCAGGCGGCGTAGGCGCGGGCGTCTTCAAGCGAGACCCAGGTGACGGGCTTCGCGCCCCAGCCGTCGGGATACGTTCTGTTTTTCCAGTCCCGCAGGAAATTGTGATCGTCCTGGGGATGATAGCTCGAAGCCTCCAGGAATTTCTTGAACTCGGCGTTCGTCACCGGGTAGCGATCGATATAAAACGCGTGGACAGCCATGCGGTGATGATGATAACGGCGCGGCGAGTCTTCCCACGGCTCCTGAACGTCTACGCCGATGTCGTTGCCTCCCTCGATTTCAATTCCGTGTACATCAAACATGAAATCGCCGCCAGGGACCCTGATCATGCCCGGCGGCGCCGACGCTGCGGCTTTTGTCGGTTGAATTTCCACGACGTGCTGCGGAAGAAAATGCCATTCGTGCGAGAAGGAGCTGAGCGGCTTTTCCGAGAGACGGTGCATGGTGGCGAGCAGATCATTGAGCTTCGGGTCCGTTCCGCCGGACGTGGCCAGCACCGAACCGAACCCGTCCGCCTCGATGTCAAAGCTCAAAGTGGCCGTGCCGCCCTCGACCGCCGGCTTGAGCTCGACTCCGTGCCAGAGATCGAAATAGCGCGTCCCCGGCTGGTAAGGCGCGCGGATCTGGCGTCCTTCCACGTCGTACTGGTTTCGGTTGACGAAAGTCCACAGTGTTTCGCTGCCGCCGGGAAACATGCTGGCAAATACGCCGTAGCGGAGCGTTGGCGTGTGCGGAGTCCACTCGCGGCTGGTCAGCAGTTCCGGGAAGGCCCTTTCGATGGTGGCCACGCGGCGCAACGCTTCCGCGTCGCGCGGAGTAATCTGGTTCCAGATGCCCCAGATATTTTCCCAGCTTTCATAGCCGACGCCATTGAAGAATGCGGCCTGCAGATCGTCGGTCTTGTCCCGCGCCCAGCGGTTGCAGACGTTCACCATGTGGCGGGGCTCGAGCCATTTGTACAGGCTTACCATCGGCTCAAACGGATACTCCCAGTACCCCCAGCTCATGTTGTTCCAGGCCAGGGCCTCGGCGGGGCTCTCAGGAGCGCCCTCCGGCTCAAATGCGAGCGGGTGGCCGGTGGCATCCGAAGCCTTCCGAAACGCCAGCGGGACTTCGCTCAGCGTATCGCCGTTCACTCCGTCCGCACCGACGTCAGCAAGCAGCCGCGCCGTCGCCGTCCAGTTAGGCACGCCTTCATCGCGGGTCCCCTGGTCCCACAGCATCACCGGAAACAGCACCTTGACTCCGTGGTGGTGGAACTCCCCGATCATCTGCCGGACGCCTGCAACACCGCCGGGCATGTCGCGCAGCCAATCGTACTGATTGCGATTATCGATGCCGATGTTCGGGTAGGTATGCCAGATGAGGACAGCGTCGATGCCGCCATAGCGATTCTTCAGGTCATCCAGGTAACGCTCCACCGTGTAGCGATGCGCGACGGGATCATAGAAAAAGCGGTCCTGCATCATCATCTGCGGCTGGATAAAAGAGCTTTCGGTCCACTTCAGTTCCGGGCGTGAGTACTCGGAACCGTCATAGCCCGCACGGATCAGCCGCTCCATGCGGAAGTGCCGAATGTCCGCAATCCATTCCTGAAAAGCTGTTTCGGAATATTCCTGCTGCTCCGCGCTGAAGCAGCAATGGCTGCCGCGCTCGAGGTAGCCGGGCGGACCGGGTATCTGTTCGTGTTTGGGCGGGTATTTGGTGTCCTGCGCAGACAAGACCGGCGCAATGATCAGACCGAGAGCAATAACCAGCAGCACGCGCTTCCCAACCATAGGCGGGTGTTCTCCTTCCTTCTGTTTCCAAATGTAGCGACCGAAAGTGATCTTTTGCCTGCCTAATTAAACCTGAGACCCTTCCCGACTTCCAGCATTATTTTCATTCTCGTTTCTGCACGAATGTGCGGACAGTTCGGCTTCGCGGCCACCACGGACGGGCACACTGCGGCCTCTGTGGCTCGAAGGCCCAGTTGGAAAGGTCAAACTGTGTTTGGAATTGAAGTGGGGAAAGCGCTGAAGGCGGGAAATTCTTTAGAGGGTGGCAGGACAGACAGCGAGTGTTAGCTTGCCAGAGGAATTGCGGGCTTTAGAGACGCCGGTTCCAGCATGGGGAATGCCAGGCAAGCTCGCCTGCATCACCGCCGAGGCGAAATCGTTGCGGCCGGAAAAGGTCTGAGCGGGTCATCCCGGCCTTGCAGCCCAATCAGGTCAACCCGATGTTTCACCATCAAATTAATGAAGATTGCATAATAGAGTGACGGACTTCCGTAGCGCCGGGACGGCGGCGCTACAAACCATCTTGTCACCATATTTTGTAATCCTCAGTAGGTCCCTCGCCGTCCTGCTGGCGGCCGTGGCTTTCAAGTCTTCAAACTATTGACAAAAGGCATGTTAAGCGCCCTGATAATAGGCATCTCTCGCGCCTCGAAGGACACCTGTCCGCCTGTTCTTGATTGAACCTGAACCTCTTCTAGCCCTTCGTACAGTTGTTGGAAAAGGTCCCGCGTTAGTAGTCTTAGTGCCGCAGCCAAGAGAGCTGAAAGAGGCAGACTTTCAAGCCGGATAGCAGCAAAAAAAATTACTGAGCGGAATGGTTCATTTGAAAGCCTGCAGGTGTTGAGAGAGTACCAAACGGGGAGGACTGATGGCAAATGACCTCTGCTGCCTTCTGGGCGAGCCTATGACTCGCCGCAGCGGAGGACGCCAAACAAGGCATTGAGTCGATCGAGGGGGGGCCCGATGCGCAGATTGCGAACTTGCATAAGAAAGGGAAAGTCAAGATGCGTATTTTCGGGTCGAACTCAGGCAGGCGCCGTCTTCATCTTCTTCTTTTCGTTTTTTCCGTCCTTGCATTGCCCATCACGATAAACTTTGCCGCGGGGTTTCAAGGCAACGGATGGGGCCATTCAAGCCTCCAGCTTGCAATTAACGGCATTGGACCGGGCAGCGGGCCCGCGGCCGGAGGAACATTAGTAACCATCTTCGGCACGGGGTTCAATCAGTCAGCTTCGGTTGCCTTTGGGAGCGTCGCGGCGGCGTCCGTGATCGTTATGAGCCCAACGCAGTTGCAGGCCATCACTCCGGCGCATGCGGGCGGGATGGTCAGCATCGCGATCACGGAAAACCCCCACAATCGGTCGGCAATGCTGCCAGGCGGATTCACCTACACCACCGCTTCGGCCAGTTCAAGCACTTCAACCGGATCGAGCGGTTCAAACACCTCAACCGGTTCGGGCAGTTCAACCGGCTCAACCAGCATGGGTATTTCCGGCGCTTCGCCAACGGTCGGGCCAACCACTGGTGGAACGGTCGTCACCATCACTGGCACAGGTTTTCAGGCAGGCGCTTCCGTTGCATTCGGCGCCTCAAGTTCCCCCACAGTCACGGTAGCCAGTTCCACCGAGATCGATGCCATTTCGCCTCCGGAAAGTTCGGGGACCGCGGCGATCACGGTCACCAACCCCGATGGCCAGTCGGCTTCGCTTCCTTCCGGCTTCACTTACAGTTCGGGGCCGTCCCTCAGCACGATTTCGCCCAATACAGGGCCGGTGACGGGCGGGACCACCGTGACGATATCGGGGAGCGGATTTCAGAGCGGAGCGAGCGTGAGCTTTGGCGGAATTGCCGCGACATCCGTGAAGCTGGTCAGTTCCACCCAGATCCAGGCTGTCAGCCCTGTTTCACCGGCCGGAACAGTCACCATCGTCGTGACAAATTCGGATTCTCAGGGTGCCACGCTGGGTTCAGCGTTTACTTACTATCACACCGTCGGCCTGGCGTGGACAGACAGTTCCACGTCGGTTTCCGGTTATAACATCTACCGGAGTTCGACCTCCGGCGGCCCTTACATCCGGCTCAATTCCAATTTAATTTCCGGCACCTCATTCAGCGATGCGAAGGTGCAGGCCGGGGACACGTACTTTTATGTAACAACGGCGGTCAACACCAGCAACGTGGAGAGCTCGTACTCAAACCAGGCGCAGGCAATCGTTCCATCCCCGTAAAAGGCCACGCGCGGGCCTTCGCTAGCGGAGCAAAACGCGAAGTTTAGAAAGAGGGACAGAAGCGCGAGCACGCAGCGCGGCCAGCAGACGCTAAGGAACATGCCTGTACGCTGCCAGAATGCAGATCAGCCAGGCCCTCAGCTCCACGCCCCGGGCGGGTGTCGACCCCGTGGGAGAAATGTAATGAAGTCAAAAGTATCTGAAAGGAATCTTGCCGCGTGCGTCATTGCTTTGCTTGCGGCAGTAGTCCCGCTGTTTTTTGCCGCATGCCGAAGCGATATTACTTCACCCCTTGACCCGAGCACGGCCCAACAGGCGGCAGCGCCCACCATCAAATCCATTGTGCCCGACATCGCTCCCCCCGCGGGAGGAGCGACGGTCACCATTAACGGGTCCAATTTTTCATCCAGCGCCCAAGCCACTCCGCCTTCGGTCAGTTTCGGCGGAGTAGCGGCAAAAAACGTCAGGATGATCAGTTCTTTGCAACTGGTAGCCACGGTCCCGCCACACAGCTCTGGGAAGGTCAACGTGCAGGTAACGACCGCCGACGGCATGTCGTCATCTGTTCCGGGAGCTTTTACCTACACGGCCTCGTCGCCCACCGTCCGCAGCGTCTCCCCAACTTCCGGGGGCACGGCGGGAGGAACAGTGGTCACCGTAACCGGATCGAATTTTGCGAGTGGCGCAACGGTCTCCTTTGGCGGCGCTCCCGCCTCCGTTTCATTCCTCAGTTCGACTCAACTTACGGCCGTTACTCCGGCACACGCCGCCGGCTCCGTCAACGTGGTGATCACCAATCCCGACAGCACCAGCGCGATGCTGGCGGGCGGATTCAATTTTGGCACGGCGTCGTCCCTCGCTGTCAGCAGCGTGACTCCAAACTCCGGAGGCACGGCGGGAGGAACAGTGGTCACCGTAACCGGATCGAATTTTGCGAGTGGCGCCACCGTCTCCTTTGGCGGCAGTGCCGCATCCGGCGTTTCCTTCGTGAGCGCGAACCAGCTAACGGCCACAACTCCGCCGCACGCCTCAGGATCTGTCAGCGTCGCCGTCACCAACCCGGACAGCACCAGCGCAGCGCTGCCAGGGGGATTCACGTTTGGTGCGTCGTCGTCCCTCGCCGTCAGCAGCGTGTCTCCTTTTTCCGGGCCTGCGGCGGGCGGAACAAAAGTCACCATCAGCGGAGCCAACTTTCAAGTCGGCGTGTCGGTAACCTTTGGAGGGCTTCCCGCTGCGTCGGTTACGCTCAGCAACGCCTCCACCATCGTGGCGGTGACGCCGCAGCACAGTTCCGGAACGGCAACCGTCACCATAACAAACACCAGTGGCCAGTCCGCCTCATGGGCTAAGAACTATACATTCCATAGCATCGATTTGCTGTGGGACGCGCCGTCTACCTCCCCGGTTACCATCGCCGGTTACAACATTTACCGCGGGAACTCGTCGGCAGGACCATTTGGCAAACTCAATGGATCAACGCCCCTGTCAGACACATCGTTTAACGATACTACGGTGGAAGGAAGCACCACGTATTACTACGAGGTCAAATCGGTGGACTCGGACGGGACTGAAAGCGCGCCCGCCGGCCCTGTCCCGGCCACGACGTCACCTTAGGAGCTCCCTGGCAGGAGGGATCCGGCCTCTTCGCCCTACGGCGTATAGGTTGGGCAAGACCTTGCGCAAACCCTTGCGAGTTTGCACAAGGTCTCACCCTCCGCCTGACCACGGGAATAAAACTAACCCAGCCGCAATGCTAGCAGTGGACAATTTTGTCCGGGTACCCCGTAACTTCCCGGGTTGCATTGCGGGTGTCTATCACCAACTGGGAATGAAGGGCTATAAACTCGTAATCGAATGACGAATGGTCGGTGGCGATCAGCACGGCATCGTATCGAGAGAGCATTTCCGCGCTTAAGGGCGCCGAGTCCATCTGGAAATTGTATCGGCGCATCCGGCCCAGATGGGGGAAATAAGGGTCGTGGTAGTCAACCCGTACGCCACGGGCCTGAAGAAGCTCCATGACCGCCATCGAGGGCGATTCCCTCAGGTCGTCAATGTCCTTCTTGTAGGAAATCCCGAGGACGAGGATGCGCGCATTGTTCAAGCACTTCCTCCGGCGATTGAGCGCTTCTCCGGTGGCTGCAACCACGTGCTCCGGCATGGACGCGTTGATCTCTCCCGCCAGCTCGATGAATCGGGTCGGGAATTCGTACTCACGGGCCTTCCACGTCAGGTAAAAGGGATCAATCGGGATGCAGTGGCCGCCCAGTCCTGGCCCCGGATAAAACGCGGAAAAGCCAAAGGGTTTGGTCTTGGCCGCATCGATAATCTCCCAGATGTCCAGCCCCATTCTCAGACAGAGCAGCTTCAGCTCATTCACCAGCGCGATGTTCACGCACCGGTAGATGTTTTCCAGAAGCTTGGTCATTTCCGCCGCCCGCGACGAGCTCACCAGGACGGTACGCTCAAAGGCCGTTTCGTACAGGTCCCGCGTTGCAAGCACGCTGAGAGCGTTGACCCCGCCAATCACCTTGGGCACCTGGTGCGTCTTGAATTGCCGGTTGCCCGGATCTTCCCGCTCCGGAGAAAAAGCCAGAAGGAAATCCACTCCTGCTGCGCCTGTGCCGGCGTCGCCGTGCGGTTCCGCAGAATAATCGGAGACCGGGCAGCGCAGGCCGGATTTTTCCAGGATGGGGAGGACCACTTCCTCCGTGGTACCTGGATAAGTGGTGCTCTCAAGCACCACGAGCTGCCCGCGATGCAGGTGGCTGCTGATGGATTCCGCGGTCGCCCGGATGAAGGAGAGGTCCGGCTCCCGGTGGTCATCAAGAGGGGTCGGAACGCAGATGATGATCGCGTCCATCGTGCTCAACCGGGAAAAGTCCGCCGTCGCCTGGAACTGATTTCTCTCGATCTCGTGAGCAATCTCAGCGTCGGGAATGTGTTTGATGTAGCTGGTGCCCTCGCGAAGGGACTCGATTTTCGCCGGGTCGATATCGAACCCGGTGGTCTGGAAACCCTTCCTGGCGAAGAGAAGCGCAATGGGGAGTCCCACGTAGCCCATTCCGACCACTCCCACCTTTGCGGTTCTCTGCCTGACCCGGCCCTGGAACCGGGTCAGGACGTCGTTCTGTTCGTCGAGACTCTTTGCCAACAGCGCTGTGGATACCATAATTCTTATTCCTCCTGGTGGTCCCTTACCCGAACGCCGGCAACCGCCGGCAGGACCATGTTGCCTTGCGCCTCGGCCAGGAAACCGATGGTTCGATTTTGAAAACCCAGAACTGTGTAATCAGCAGCGATGGGCCCCAAACCTCATTGATACGAATTTCAAATCCGGCGCCCGCGGGGACAAGAAAGGTCGAAAAATTCCGTGCATTCAAAGTGAATAGACAAGCTTGCCGTTTTCGAGGCGCGCGCAGGCAATTCTGGCGCGCTCCTTGCCGTCTCCCTCGATTACCCAGCCACTCCCGCTCCTGACCAGCTTCATCTGGCTCCGCTGGCGCCACCAATCATTCAGTTCGCCCGGCAACGGTGTCCAGAGGCCGGCGAATTTTCGCAACTCTGCAAGCTTGCTGAGAAGCCCTTTGTAGACGCCCTGCTCGCGCCCGTTGATAATGTAATCCGGGTGGACGATGAAGTTCATCACACCATATTTTCTTCGAATAATATCCATCTGCTTTTGCCAAAGGTCGAGCCCATAGCTATGCAAAATGTTGAAAAGCGAATAGTCCTGGACCATCGTCACCGGAATTTCCAGAATGTTTCCGATGAAGTAAGGAAACGTGGTGCAGCAGCCGCCGTGCTGGGGGTCAAGGTGCGCGACGTTGGGGACCGACATGTCATATTCAAAGTGCAACAGGTCAAACCAGTCGATATTCCGGTAAAGGACCGCTGCCCTGAAGCCCCGCGCGCCGAACTGCTGCCTGTACTTCTCGATTTTCGCTGCCCGCCGCCTGAACTGCTTGTAGTGCTTGAATAGATGGCCGTCGTGGTTGAGATCGTGGACATTCACCTCGAACCCGCGGGCGCGAATACTCTGGAGGTAGGACTCCGGAACGTCGTAGCGGCGTTCGGGAACAACCTGGAACGACGCCTTGATGCCGCACGAATCATTGATATCCATCAGCCGGAGGCAGAAATCCCGTCCAGCGGTGGTCTCGACGTCATGAGTCATCACCGCGCAGGCCTGCCCGCCGTCCGGCCAGAACCAGATAAAAGGGACCTCTTTCAAGCCCTGCGCCGTCATGTTCAGGCGTAATGCCGTTTCGAGAGCGGATTCAACGCTGGTGTCTACCGGCCAGCGCGGAAACTCTCTTTTATCCCAGCCGCGCAGCGACTGCCGCTGGAGGTGCTTGCGTACCGCCACCGGCGCGACAGGCCGGACGGCGTAGTAGACTGCCCTGATGAATTTCTGGATGATGCTGCGAGCGCCTGGAGCGTTTCCGTTCCGCATATACCTTTCAAAGCGGAGCGCGGTAACGGTTTCTCCAATATCAAACGGCAGGGTTATACCGCATCGTCCGGCCCTGGCGTAAGCCAGAGCATCATACAAGGGCTCTCCGGCGCCATGAGCCGGAGTAAAGGCGGAGGCCCTCGCGTAGCAGACCGATTCGGGACCGAATTTGAAGTAACCGGCCAGCTCCGACAAATCACCCTGCACGTCAAGGCGCACAAACTCTTCCGGGCACCGGAAGTGGTCAACCATCACTTGGTCTGGGCAGTTCAGCGCGGATTCGCTAGTGCGGTCGAAAGTACCTGCTGCGTTCGTCATGGTCGCGTTAATAAAGCGGGCTGCACGGGAGGGCTATCCTTTACCGGATTAGTTGGAACTCTCCATCGTCACGCCTGCTGCGAGACAAAAAAGATCGGCACTCTGTCTCCAGGCAACACCCATCGATCAGCAATTGAGCACAATATCAAAAGGAGGGGCCACGCTTCCGGTAGACATCCGTCTCCGGCAGGAACAAGATAATCACCCGGTTTTTCACTTCCAGATCGTTGCCTGTCCCATGAGCCTTTTCATTTGCTCGTTCCGCATAAATTTAATGAGAGCGTAATCATTCACCCTGGGAGCACGGTTCAAATACGCTTGCAAAAAACCGTATAGACCTCCAATCGACCGGACCAAATAAGGTTTTTGCAACGCGCGATATAGACAACTGGCAAGGACAAAGAGTGGATGGTAACCAACCGTGTACCAGATCCGCCCATGCTTCACACTGTCGTACCACATGCCATCGGCGCCGCCCAGGTGTCGATGATGAAGTGCGTGAATGTCGGGAATGCTTAAGGTGGTCCAGCCCCGCATGCTGGCGCTTACTTCATCAACCGTGTCCCATCCGGCAGCCGGCCACAACCCGCCGATGGCCTCCCAGCACTTTCGGCGGTAAACTTTCGTCGCACCTCGCACGTGGAAATGCGGGTTGCGCTCGATCTTATGGCCATTTGAAACGCAGTGAAGCGTTCCACCAGCGATTCCGAGGGCCGGTTCGTCCCTGAATCGCTTGAGGATCCTCTCGAAATAATCGGGCTCAAAGCTGAGGTCTCCATCGAGCTTGACGACAAACGCCCAGTCACGGCAAGTGAGCTCGTGAAACCCATCGTTGAAGGCCTCGACGACCCCTCCACCCGACTTCCTGAATCCCCGGTTGATTCGGTATACGCCTCGCATCCATCGGTGTTGTTCTGCATACTTGCCAATGATGTCCCGAGTCTTGTCCGTTGATCCGTCATCCACAATGATCCATTCGTCGGGCCTGATCGTCTGGTTGATAACCGACCTGATGGTTGCCTCAAGGTGCGCTTCTTCATCTCGCACCGGAGTTATTACCACATACTTCGGAGGCCAATTCATGTTTTCGGCCATCTTGATCTCTTCTCTCACCGTGCTATCGATAACAGGGTATGGATTTCTACCGGGCCCTCCCGCTCCGGAGAGCGGACCCTTAGTTCCGCCAACGGAACCTCGCGGAGTTGCTTCACTCCGCCTCCAGGTGGAACCGTGCGGGGACGGCATCATGAATTGCACAATCCCGGCTGTGTTTTGCGCGCGTTGTATACTCGCAATTGCAGGCCGGGCAAATCCACCGCTTCGCCGTCCTCAGTCCTGATGCGAGGGACATCCGGTTCGTCTTCGTCGAATTCGAACACTGCCAACCTGCGTTGTCTAAACCACGATACGGCGTTTGCCGCGGTTGCAAACCATGCTCCGCGACTCCTCAGATTTCGAACCAGATCGACATAAAATTCATCCCAACATCTTTCAGGTGAAATACTGCGGTCATGCCAGTTGACCGTAATGACGCCGCCAAACTGAATGGCGTTGTCGACGATCTGGCCGACTCTAAGGGACGCCTGGGCAGAAGACAAATTCAAATGGGCAGGAAAGAACAGGGCTGTGTCCATGATATGCAAGGGCAATTCAAGCAGCCGTTTCGCCCCCAAGGGCTTATAGGCCTGGGTGGTTCCCGCGCGATAACCAACCGTCGCGTTATAGCCAATCGTTGAATCGTAATCAATCCCGGCCTCCTCGAGGACAACCGGCGATCCCTCTCCAAAATAGAGCCAGTGCATCCGCGAGCCGGTGCATTGCGTCCCGGTAATTCCGCGCACCACTTCCAGTTCAGTCCGACCACTGGAACTATCAAGCCACGCGTCGATTCCATGGACCCCGATCTCGCAACCTGCGGACGTCAGTTCCCGGATCTTCGCAGCAATATCGGCAGCACCATATTGGGAGGCACGAAATTTGGGAGCTGATCCATGCTCCAGCCGTCCCGGACGGCAACTGTAGGGAATGACAAAGAAAGTGGAGGGCAATCCTTCTTCCATTCGCAGATATCGATCAAACTCATACCAGAAGTCCTTTGCAAGGCCCAGATAAACAAAAGGCAGCTTTGCGGCCGCCGCCCAGTTCCTCAGCAAGCTGCGTAGAGGAAGGTGTCCTCGACATGCCTTGCCGAGGGAGACAAAAACAGCGCGGTACAAAAACCCCAGAAGGGTATGGTCAAATTTATGGCGCCGGATCGATGGGTGGTCAATGTCATGAGTCAAACAGGCAATGAATCGATGTCCTTCCGGGACCGGAGGGATTTCGGCAAGTGGTACGCCAGCGCTGACGATCAGGTCGCGCAACAATCCGATATGCAACTCCAGTACTGGGCTACTCGCGTTGGCAACGGGCTGCCCGACCGTAAGCAGCGCCCGGGCTTCTTCGAAAAGGTTGTAACCAATCCTCGCCACCGTCCTCGTGCCCTCTCGGCTGATATGGACCAAAGGATGGCCGGTCTCTTGTTCCACCAGGAATCGGGCGCCACTCTTAAACGTTATATAGTCCCGATAAATTGGGAGCCGCCCATCTTTAAAGCGCACCTCGCCTGCATGGTTTCCTAGGGCAACCGTCTCGATCCCCTGTTCAGCGTCAAAAGGCAGTGTGCTGCCGCCGTAAATCAGAACTAATTCCGCCTGACCATCGGGCACGACGCCGTCCCCGGCACAAAGTACAACGTCGTAACGGCCTCCGTCCCGGTACCACTCCCAGGGGGTCTTAAATAGTTGGAAAAACTCGGAGACTACCTCGGAATCCGCCGATTTCGCAATGACTCCAATCATAATTAATTAGATTCTGCGGGAAAGATGTTATGGGTTTCGCACTGAACCCATAGATTTCAGAAAGCGGGGCATCGGAATCGACAGGATCCCAGCCCTGGCCGCCTTACGAATACCGATCGTTCGGTAAGGATTCTCCCAAAGAAGCGTTGCCCGGACGAACGGCGGTGTCTGAGCGCAACCGTGGCCGCCGACCGTTCAAAAGCCTCTCGACCACGCCCACAAACACTCCGCTTTCCCGTGACCAGGTGTGTTTCAGGTAAACCTGTTGACCCCGTTCAACCCTCTCGATCGCCTCGTTGGAGTGAAATGCAACGTATTCAATCATTCGGGCAAGGTCGTCTGCGTTCCCCGCTTCAAAGAAGAACAGCGAGTCTGGGCTGAAGTAATCCTGGACGCCTCGAGTACGCGGGGCAATAACAGGTTTACCCATGGATAGGAACTCAAAAATCCGGTTTGGTGTATTAATCTCCGTAAAGGCATTCCGCTGGTTTGGAACGATTCCAAGATCGCAGCTTTCAATTTCTTTGCCAAGTTCTCCGGCCCGCTTCGATCCCAAAAAATGCACACGATCTTCCAACCCAAGCCTGCGTGCCTTGTCCATTACTTTATGGAGGTAAGGAGTTTCAACCGTGCAGATTTTAATTTCGGCGCCGGGAACTTTTCGACGAACCTGAACGAGAGCATCCACTGCCAGGCCCAGGCCGTTTCTTTCGACCAATGATCCGTGATACATGATCACAAAAGGTTTGGGCGGCGCATGGCCAGCCTTCTTATACGAGTGAGGAGACCGAATCGGAATGGCCTGTTCGTCGGGGGAATTCATCACAACCTCGATTTTGCTCTGCGGACAGCTGCGCGAGGCGAAAATACGTTTGCAAGCAGCATTAACCGTCAGCACGAAATCGGCCCGGCCGATGCTCCACTTCTCGAGCCACTGGATGAGGCGGACGCTCAACGAATTGTCGTCCAGGTTGTAAATGGTCTTCATGAGTTCGGGCATGGGATCGTGCATGTCAAGCAGGACTTTTGAACCCAGCGCCTTGGGCACCAAGGCGCTCAGAACAAGGACATCAGGCATGTTGTGAATGTGGACCATGTCGTAGCGGCGTTGAAAGGACCGCCGCGCCAACACGCAGGCCGAGAACAAGATGAATGCACAATAATTCCAGACATACATGAATTTGTTGCCACGGCGGCTCTTGAGCGGAAACCGGAGGATGCGCATTCCATTCAGGATTTCATGCCTCGGGGCATCTCCGTTGCCAAGACATATAAGGTCCACTGTCATGCCCTGGCCAAGCAATGCATTCACAGCCCTGCGCGGGCGCGGGTCCCCTGGGAAGGTCGAGAACGTTACCATGGCCACTCTTTTCCCTGCCAGGTTCGAGGGCGCTGCCTTCCCGCCAGATGGGGAAGGAACAGTGAAATTCATAGGATTGGACCCTGTCGTGCCGGGCCCGTGTCCCAGCGGCTGCGTCGAGAGAAAATGCCCCAATGTTGCGTTCATGATTGCCTCCGGGAAACACGTGGCAGAGTGTTCTTCGCGCTCTCAAGGCTGTTGGGAGCAGCCCCTGCCGCCAGGTTGGTCCGTATCGTTATTTGCTGAGCGTCTCGTTCGACCTTCACCTGATTGGAGATCTGAATGGCTTCGAGCATCGCCGATTGGGTCCACTTCTGGAGAATCTTGATGTTGGGCATCACGCAATGTCCCCCAATGACGCCCGGAAAGTATTTTACCGGCGGCAAGAACTTGATCTCTTCATAGAACGCGGCGACTTCGTCGTAATCCACCCCCGACTGGTCACAATACCTTTCGACTTCCTGGGCCCAGGCAATCAAAACACCGAAATAGGTTGTTTCCGTCAGCTTTGCCAGCTCAGTCGACTCGGGCGATGAGAGGATCCTGGTCTTCAAGCCTATGGACGCAAAGTGATTTGCTGCCCGCTCGGCGGCTGAGGAATCAATGGCACCCACGAACTTGGTGTAGGCGCCAAGGTCATCCAGCATACGAATGTGCTTGCCACGCACTGGGCTGTTCACGACAGCAGCACCGCTCCGCTCAGCGATCGATCGGGTGGTGCCAACTGGCACAGTGCTATTGATAATGGTCAGACTGGGCCTGAAAAGTTTGATGTACCGGGCTGTCTCGCCGACAAAATCACTGATTTGGTAGGGGTAACACACATGCATGATGTCCACCCGCTTGGTCCCCTTAACTGGAGAGATGTCCACACCCACGGCATCATGGTTCTTGGAAATCAACTCAAGAAGTGGTTTTCCTATCTCTCCGAGTCCAACAACAACAACTCTACTGTGTTTCTGCATGGACCTTGGTCCTCCTGTTTAAGATAACTGTGCGGTGAACAATCTGTTGTGTGCTACGACCCTACAGCCCGCAGGCCTCTGTGCCCCCGTCGAGATCGACACCTGCTGCGTTGCGAAAACGTCACACCGAGTCATGGCTTACTGAGGATTACAAAATATGGTGGCAAGATCGTTTGTAGCGCCGCCGTCCCGGCGGCAATTTTCAGGGCCGGTCCCGCTTGGCGGGACCGGCGCTACAGAAGTCCGTCACTCTATTATGCAATCCTCATTAAGCGACGTCCCTGCCGATGGTTTCAGTCGAATTCCAAAAATGGCTCTGCAACGCAGCCTCATGCTGGGCCACGCATTCCGGCACCTGAAGGGGTGCGCACGCGTACAGCAGGACCTTCAGCCGATCTTTGCCGGCCTGTTCTCTTTGGACCGCCTCCACAACTGCGGACCAATTGTTGACCAAATTGATTCCCGGCGCGCTGGAAGGCAGACGTTCCGTTTGATTTCCAGGCCGGTACAACCATACCGGGTGGTTCGTGTGGTGCGAGTTGCCATTTGAAGTGGCATCGGCAATTCGCATTTTTCCTGTTCGGTCCCAAAATTTTCGTTTCAAATAGCTTCTGCCCTTCGCCGACAATTCGTCCAGGGAAATGACCGAGAGGCGCCTTAGCATGTGCCGCGTACGGTAATGGGGCGGCAGATTCACGAAGGGAAAGATGTTGTGAAGGCCGGGACCCTCGCTGCACGAAGCAATCGCAACTTTTGACGCGCCGTTGCCGGGATGCCTCAGAGGGACAAATCCCTTCATGCGCGCCATCGTCAGCGACAAATCGTCTGGATACGTATTGGCAATGATGACATCGGCATCGGGAGGATGACAGGCGCGGAAGATGTTGCGGCCGTATGCCACAGCTTCATGAAAATACTCTCTCGGATCTCCACAGTATATTTGAATGACTTCGCGGTGGGAATCGATCATCAGCGAAATGACCGTTTTCATCCCGATCATGCCGGCAATTTCATCCAATTCCCGGCGAATAGGTTGGCGAACCGCGTCGCCTCCCCAACTGGCAGGCAGATGGCGAAAATGCAGATGGTAGATGGACCGGATACCCAGGATGCCCAACGCGAGCTTTGATCCGCCGCCGAAGCCGGCTGTATGGTTCGGATAAATTCCGCTCACCCCGATGACCAGGTCACAATCCAGGATGTTCTGGTTTACAAAAACCGGCGTTCCCAGGGTTGTTCTGCCAATCCGTTTCACGTCCCGGAAGCAGTCGTGGGCCACAAGCCGGCAACTCGATGCGGCTTCAGGCCCGATCTTCTTCAGCATCGCGTCCGGCATGGGTTGGCCGTGAGTGCCGGTCGCCATCACAACCGTGACATTTTGCGCTGGGATGCCAGCTTCTCGAAAGCGCTGCAGCAATAGCGGCACAACGCGACCCGCGGGCGTAGGCCGGTTCAGGTCATCCACAATAATGGCCGGCCGCGATTTGCCTTCGCAGATCTTGCGAAATGACGGCTGGTTCACGGGGTGTTCGAGTTTTTCAATGATTTCCTGTTCGGTCAGAGGCGGAGGAGTATCTGGCGACAGGACCTTGACCTCCCAGGACGGAGGAAAGTCCAACCGGATCTCCCTGTCTCCATACCACGCGGCTGTCCGCAGGATTGTTGTTGATTTCATATCAGATGGCCCAGACAACATCGCGAGGGTCCCTTACGACTTCCTGCCAGCAACCAGGATTTGGGCCCCGGTTGACCGCAACAGCGGCAATCCCCGGTCTGAGTAATGCTGTAATCGATGGTGCAGCTTTACCCCGATCGCGCCGGAAAAGGGTTCGTACTTGAAAAAGGAAAATGGGCCGAAGCCGATCATGCGGCATTTGACCCGCACCAATCCAGCCGAGGTGAGAAGCTGGTCGAATTCTTTAAGGGTGTACCGATACACGTCAGGCGCCCTTGGAGGCTTGCGCAACTGGAACCGGTGAAGCGGCTTCTTCAATCTGGCTTTTAGCCAGGACAGGGCAGGCATATCGGCGGGATCAAGGAGGTGATTGAGACGATGCCGATTGTCTACGTTAAAGATTGCGTAACCACCGGGAACCAGGACTCTGGAAACCTCCTTCAATGCGGCATGGATGTTCGCGACCCACGGTAAAACGCCCAGGGCGATCAGACATCCGAAAGTTGCATCGCCAAAGGGCAATCGGCAGATATCGCCGATATGAGCTTTCACGCGGTCTTCCAGACCGCACTGGAGCGCATTGCGGCGCGTCAGGTCAATCATTGATTTGGCTTGATCGAGCGCCTCCAGGGTATACCCACGCCGGGCGAGGTCCACGGTCAGCAAGCCGGCGCCACACCCAACTTCCAGCACGCGCGTTGTTTTGGGCAGCGACAGCCCGTCAAAGTATTGCAGGGCCATCGAGCGGCGCTGTTGATGAATAATCGCAAAAACATCATTACCGCTGTAAAGTCCCTGCCAGTAAGATGATCCAGAGTCGAAATAGTCAGAAACAGACCTCTGTTCATTTTCCAGTGGAATGGCTGCTTCTGACGGCGTGCGCTTTCCCGCCGCTGCAGACGACAATTTGGTAACTGGGCCCATGGAATGTCCCTCATGAAGACGATTTTGGTCATTCGGCCGTTCACCCATCAAGATCGACCGTGCGCCATTTACAGCATGCGCCAGAAATCAGACCGGCGCTGAAACCGGCCCTATGGATTTAACGATGATTTGAGTTCCGCTTGAATAGCCAGTGAAAGGAATGCCCGGCCATTGCGAGGAAGGGGCGAAGATCATCGGCAGCAAACCAGGAGGTTTCCTCCAGGTTTCGCAAGGACCGCAGCCATCCTGCCACTCCCAGGGAGCCATCGCGCAGGCTGATGGCAGAAGAAATGAAGTCAAAATTTTCTGCCATCCACTTCCTGCCGTCTTTGGGCAGCGCTCTCGGCACCGGCTGGCCCGTCAAATCACGATAGAGGGCGCGCACCACGTCAGTCCCATCACTGTCAACAAATAAGCGGAAGGTGACGCCCGTACGCGGGTTGACGTCGAGGAGCTTGTACTGGCCGTCCCGGGCATCGTACTTGTATCCAATATCCAGGACGCCTCTGTAGCCAACCGCCCTCATGAAGTCCTGGGTCGCCCTGATAACCGCGTCGTTGGTGACGCAAATCCCCAGGCTGGTTACTCCCTTGTAGGCAGGGTATTGGCGGATTTTCTGTCCCGTGACGGCAAAAAGACACTCCGAACGATCGTCAAAGTATCCGTTAAACATCCAGATCATTTCCGAAGAGCCGGGAATGTATTCCTGAAGCATCAGGTTGCGCGACTCAGGCGTCTCCCACTCATCGTAAAGCTTCAACAACGTCGCCTGGTCTTGCACAAGGGCCATCCTGGCGCCGGCGTGGCGAAGCAGGGCGACCGTATTGATGCCCTTCAACATGATCGGGAAGGTCGCAGTTTCCAGATACTCCATGACATCATCACGTGAATGTGGAAAAGTGGTGTGGGCCGTCGGGATTGAAAACTGCTCACACAGGTCATACATCGATTCCTTGCTGGAAAGGGCGCGGGCCAGCCCTGCCGGCTGATCGGGAAACAGGAACCCCTGTTTCAGTTTCTCCGCGTGGTCCGCCACAAAAAGACAGCTATCGTCATCGGTGGGCAGGAGAATCGGATGACAGCCGATTTCGCGGCTGAGTTCCAGCAGTCGGTCAACCGACGCACTCGCGGGATGCTGGGAAAGCGCCCAGAAGATGTTCTTTTTCCAATATCGCGATCGCGCGGCTGGTGACCGAGGGTCGCCATGGACCCCGTACACGCTGATGCCGAGACGGCCCAGGCTCCGCGCAATCGCATGGCCATGATACCCTGGCGCAATCACGACGGCCGGAACCGAAGTATTCAACGCATCCATTGCCCGCGAAGGCTGAAGCGCCTTCACGGCGGGCCGTGGTTCCTGTACCGGCCCTACAAGCACCGTTTGCTCTCTCATTCCTCGATCACCCCTCCCCTTTCAAACCTGTAGACCCGATCCAAATCATTAACATGGGTAACGATGAAATCCAGATCTCTCGTCTGGTCAGTGCGACGCAGATAATCAGCGCTGGCGCCACGGGTTATCTCCTCGAGAGGCGCCCCGCTCCATTTACTGATGATATCTGCCGTCTTTTTGTCCTGCGCTTCGAACCCGAGGCCCACAAGCTCCTCGGCAATCCATGCGCAACAGAGTTCGTCCTCCTCTCGGAACTCACCTCTGGCCCCCGCGCCGATCACCGCAATTTTCCGGTGTCGGTTTCTCAACTGGCCGGCGGCGGCCTTCCAGTTGCGAAGGCAGGCTACGTACATTGATTGCGACTGGTTTCCGGCGCAGATCAGCCTTGAACCCGACGTCGAAAGAAGCACCATGGGCCGGTCGATATCGGTCCTGAGATCGATCTCGGCCGGGCTGTTGTTCAAGTGGAAGCCGAACGGCATATTGCCGCCGAGTTCGCCGACGAGCAACGGATTGGAAAGCTCGCCGGCGAGGGCCACGGCGGCCTCGAGGGTTGGCACCGGAAAACACTTTCGACCCCGGGCAACAGCGGTCACAACCACCGTCGTTGCCCTGATGACATCGACTGCGATGATCGCGTCTTCATCCTGATGGGACTCGACACTCTCCGGGAAGCAGTCAATCACAACCACCTTGCCGTCTGCTGGCGCCATTTCCTTATATTCCCCGGGTCCCTGGAGATGCTGGGCGAAGGTTCGGCTTTTCAAACGCATCAGAGTGCAGGCCGCGGCGATAGATCTCGACGCGCAGCAACTCTTCCAGGCGAACATTGCTGAGGCGCACACGATTTCCGAAGTGCTCCAGCAATGCGAATTGGCTGGGCTTGTTGGGCGCCTCGAAAGTCGCAATGTCAAGGCCAAATTCCTCGGCGAAGCGGTCTGCGAACGCGGCGTTGAGGGACCCGTCGGTCCCGAAAAGGCCCACGCCGGAAGCGCTTTCGCGCGCTTCGACAATCAGCTCCATCGCCCCGGCGTCCAGCCAGGCGTGTCCCCGCGCTATGGTATCTTCAAGCGATTCCTCGCTGAACGGCCCCTCGTGTTTCTTTCCCATTTCGTACTGGACTTCCAGTCCGCGCTCCTGCGCCAGTCGAAAGATCTCGCGGGGCTTGCGATTCAGCTCGGTGAATCCCTCGCCGCACTCGATACGCAAAACGCCGATGTCCGCGCACAGGTCCAGGTATGCTTCGAGTTGCCCCTGGGCCACAGCAACCTCAAAAGGTCCGCCTCCCGTGCAGGTGGGCACGCGATGGGCCCGCGCTGCTGCGACCTTCCGGCGCGTAGCTCTTTCGTCGGCGATCATCCAGCACGCCATCGAAATCTTCAGGCCTGCCATGAGGTGGGCGCTCTGGTCGAGATGGCTCTCGAGCGTGCCCGGATCGTAGCCGGGATCGAACGGCGTGGTGAGCGGCGGCAGGCTCGATACACCTATCAACCGCAGGTAGCCGCTGGTACTGGGCATAACGCCTGCGGGTGTTGAATTGATCGGTACTACATTCACGGGTCTTGCATTGGTTGTTGCCATGGTCTCGTTGTCCCTCCCATTATCCAGCCGCTGTGCGCGGCCTCGGTGCGATTTGCACTCCCCGATCGGGGATGTGCGTATCTGCCAAATCAAGTTAAATCAGTTGCGATGGACCCTGATGTCTTACGCGCTTCAACATGCTGCGCAGGAATGACGGCGCGTGCGCCCTTCCGGCCGATTGAAACAAGCTGAAAAGCCTCCACTGGATCAGTTCGGTCTGGACCCAGTGCCGCGGGCGCGAATCGTGAAAGTCAAAAAGTCCCAGGTCCGCCAGCAGCGCAAAAAGTTGCTGGTCTTCGGCGGCAGGGTGTCCCACTGCTGCTCCGCGAAAGATGGGCTGGCTGCGAAACGTCACGCACGTCACATCAAACAGGTAGGCGCCGGGATTTTCTGTCGACGCCCCGGCATAGTCAAAGTAGGGGCCATCGTGTACCCGCGCTCCCGGCCGGATGAGACCTTCGAGCACGATTTCCGCTTCCGCCGGCACTTCAAGATTTACCGTCCTGCACCTGACCAGCGGAACTCCGCTGCCGCTGAATCCTCCGGCCAGTTCGTACTCATCGCCGCCGGACGGATAGCCGGAACCGGCAGCCATGACCACCGCCTCAGGGGCGCCGATCACAACCGCCATTTCGAGCGACTGTCCACGCTTCTCAGCTTTGGCAAAGTGGCGGCCCAGATGGCTTGCGGAAGATGTGCTGACGGTGGTCTGATGGCGCCCGAGAAGCTGCATCCGGTAGACGCCGAGGTTCCGGCGGCCGGTTTCAGGGTCGCGGGTCACATTCGCGTGCCAGGTCCCAATGTATCGGCCGGCGTCATATCGGCTCCACTGGGGTACCGGAAATTCGAACAGGTTGACCTCAGGTCCCTCCATCACGTTTTCCAGCACCGGCCCGCTCGCGACCATCACCGGCTTCACAGGGGCTGCAGCTCTGCGCCGTGCCTCAACAAGTATCTCTTTCCAGGGTTTCTCCGGCTGGAGCCCGAGCGCCAGCGCGAGGGACGAAGGATTGCTCAGCCCGTTGGCGAACACGCGCATGCCCGGATAGCCCTTGATGTTTTCGAAGAGCAGCGGCTGCTGATGGCTCCTGGTAATGTCTCCGAGTTCAATCTGCCAATCGACGGGGTCGTCGATGCGCTTCAACTCGCCCCGCGCCGACAGAACGTCGATAAAGGCGCGAAGATTCATCTGCCGGCCCGGCTTTACCTCGTGCAAGGGCGGCATCAGGGCGCCAGCGCCCGAGTCGATTGCGGCCTCCGGAAGTTTCGCGCCTGCGGAGATTACTGTCATCATCCTCGCCTCGGAAGCTCTTGATCAAAATGGGTACAGAAGGCGCTCAACGCCCGGACCTTGCTCCACATCTCGAGGTCTGCGTGCCCATTGCCGCCATCTTCGGGAGTGGCGCCGCCGAGAAACTTCTTCAACAGTTCCATCACATAAGCCCGTTCCTGGTCAGAGTAATGAGACATCGCGTCCAGATGCTTCCGCAGGAATGTTTCGCGGTCAATTTGCGGGCCGGCGCGAAGGTCCCGCACAATGGAACACGCTGATACCCCGGCCTGCCAGCGCGTGAAATTTTCAATCTGCTCATCCACAATCGCCTCAGCGCGCGGAATCTCCTGCTCACGGGCCTTCAGGTTCAGCAAAACCATCTCTTTGAGGTCGTCGATGTTGTAGAGGGAAACATTCTTCAGGCCGGCGACCTCGGGCGCGACGTTGCGCGGGACGCCCAGGTCCATCAGCATCAGCGGCCGGTGCTTCCGTCTGGCCATGGCCTGTTCGAGGATTTCCAGCGTCAGCACGGGCGCAGAACTGGCTACGGATGCCACCACCAGGTCCGGCCAGGACAGGTTCTGCTGGAGGTCCTCCCATGGCGCCACCTCGCCTCCATAACGGGCCACCAGGACCTCGGCGCGTTCGGCCCTGCGATTCAGGACTCGTATCTGCTGCATTCCGCGGTCGCACAGGTGCCGAAGGACCTTTTCGCTGGTGATACCGGCCCCCAGAATCATGGCTCGCCGGTCCTTGAGCGACGACAGCGTTTTCTCGGCAAGCTTCACTCCGGCAAACGCCACCGACATGGGATGCACGCCAATCCCCGTACCGGTGCGAACGCGCCTGCCCACTTCGATAGCGGACTGGAACAGGCGGTTGAGGACGCGGCCCGTGGCGCCCAGCTCGTGGGCGCTGGCGTAGGCCGAGCGCACCTGACCCAGAATTTCAGATTCCCCCAGCATCATCGAGTCCAGACCTGAAGCAACGCGATAGATGTGCCGCACGGCAGCCCGGTCGGTGTGCCGGTAAAGGGCGCCTTTCACCTCGCCAGGCGGCAGCTTGCGGTAGTCCATCAGGAAGCTTTCCAACAGGTCGGTCCGGCTCCCGGTCCATCGGCTGGGAACGCCATACACTTCCGTGCGATTGCAGGTGGAAAGCACGAGGGTCTCGTTCAGCAATCCGCGTGACAGGATTTGCGACGAGACTTCGCACGCCTGTTCCTGGTTAAAGGACATTCGCTCGCGCAATTGGACGCTAGCTGTTTTGTGATTGAGTCCAACGACGACAATTTCCATCTCAGAATTGCCCTCCCGGTTTTTGGACCTGAATCTTCACCCCGGTCCCAAAGGGTCCTGCGGTAAATCCTTGTTGGGCTGAGAGTGTGGAGCGCCGCGCAGCATCCGGCGGGGCCGGTCAGACACAAGCTCGATTGTAGCGCCGCCGTCCCGGCGGCAATTTTCAGGGCCGGTCCCGCTTGGCGGGGCCGGCGCTACGGAAGTCCTTCACTCGATTATGCAATCCTCATTAAGCGGCGATGCAAAGCTGCCTGCCATTCAGGCATTGCGCCACCTGCACGGCAGCGTAGGTGATGATGACGTCGGCGCCGGCGCGCTTCATGCAGGCCAGGGCCTCGAACATGATCCTGTTCCGGTCGAGGCGTCCCATCCGCGCTGCGGCGTCGATCATGGCGCACTCGCCGCTCACGTTGTAAACGGCCAGCGGCATCTGGAACTGCTGCTTGGCGCGATAAACAACGTCGAGATAAAAGAGCGCCGGCTTCACCATAATGATGTCCGCGCCTTCCTCGATGTCCAGGGCGATTTCACGCATGGCTTCGTTGGAGTTGAAGACGG
This sequence comes from Terriglobia bacterium, assembly GCA_035712365.1. Lineage (NCBI taxonomy): Bacteria > Pseudomonadati > Acidobacteriota > Terriglobia > Terriglobia bacterium. The sequence continues at coordinate 40,714 of DASTAW010000058.1, read as the reverse complement.
GCATCTGGTGCGTCTTCTTGTCGCCTTTGGCCAGCGCGGATTGCGTTCCCTCTTTGAAGAACGGGTCGTAGAGCTTGGACGCAAACTTTGCCGAATAGGCCATGATGGGCAGATTCTCGAAGCCGTTGGCATCGAGGGCCTGGCGCATGGCGCCGATCTGGCCATCGAGCATGGCGGCGGGCGCAACCATGTCCGAACCCGCCTCGGCATGCGAAACGGCCGTTTTGGCCAGCAGTTCCAGCGACTTGTCGTTCACCAGATAGCCGTTCTCAAGAATTCCGCAGTGGCTGTGCGGCGTGTATTCGCACAGGCACACGTCGGTGGTCACCAGGATGTCCGGAACGCTCCGCTTCACGGCCCTGACAGCTTCCTGGACAATGCCACGGGGAGAGTATGCCCCGGTGGCGTTCAGGTCCTTATCGGCCGCGTCGGGAACGCCGAAGAGCAGAAGCGCGGGCACGCCCAGGGCCTGCGCTCTCCGGGCTTCCTCCACCAGGCAATCGATGGAGAGATGATAGTTTCCCGGCAGCGAACTGATCTCCTGCTTGATTCCGTGGCCTGGCACCACGAAAAACGGCTGAAGCAGATCGTCGACCGCCAGCGTCGCTTCACGAACGAGCCGCCTGAACGTCCCGTTCTGCCGGAGTCTCCTCATTCTGGTTGCTGGAAATGCCATACACTCCTCCTGTTGCGTTGTGCGTCTTCTGTGCAGGTTTTAGAGAATAGAAAGGCAGGATTTTTCCACTCGCCGTAGGCATTGGAATTTGACGAGTCACCCGAATCATTCCAGACTGAGACCACATCTGGGTGCCGGACTGCGCCCAGAGACGGTCCTCGGCGTGCCGCAGAAACCGAAGGAAAGTCTTTACCACCTCGCTTTCATTGATGGTTCCGACGCGGGGGCTGATCAGCAGGCGCAGATGGGGGATTCCGTTTTGGTTTTCGCCCTCAACTAACTGGTAGTCCGTGCTCTTCCCGCCAAAAGCTTCGGGCAGTTTGCTTTCGATGATCCATACGAAATCCGTGTTGACGAACGTCACTCCCTCTCCCGTAAGCTTTTCATAGCTTCGGATGTTCGACAGGTGCGTCCTGAAGCCGAGCTGGCCAAATCCACAGGCGCACGGCCCGGTGTCAACGTCCCCGTAGTCTCCCATATCCACGTTCAGCAGCATCTTCGGCGACTCATAGAGGATGTTGGTGAAAAGATACGAGTCCACCGTCGAGTCCGAGTACGGAACGCGGCACTGGTGAGGAATGATGGCCGTGGTGTCCTCGTAGAGATGGCAGTGATCGCTTGCCTGATACGATTCGTTGCATCCCGCGGCAATCACGCCGGCTTCTGAAATTCCGTAAACTGGCACCGCATGCGCCCCCATGGCCTCGATTTCCTTCTTCTTGTGCGGTGTGAGAGGCTCGCCCGTGACGAGGAACCTGGCGCCCTTGAGGTTCAAGTTCAAGTCGGAGGCTGCCATGCAAATCCGCGCCGCCGAGGCCGCAAACGTATAGACAACGCAGCGCGGATGTTCCTCGAGCATGCGTGACGCCCATCGTGCCACTGTCTCGGCGTGATGAAGGTCAACATAGACGGCAGGGGCCAGCGGGTTTCCGTAGATGCGGCTGAGCAGGTAAATCATCTTCTTGCCCCAGCTCCGTTCCCAGCTCAGCTGTAACTTGTCTTCATCAACCTGCGAAAACCATTTCCGGACTGGGTTCCCGATGTGCGCATACCTCAGGCTGGAATTGATGCCGGGCGCGCCGGGAAAAACCGGAAACCAGTTGGCCACCGGGGCCGTCAGGCAGCCATGAACGTCCAGCAAAAGGGCGTCGTAAAGCGACCGCTGGTGAAGGTAGTCAAAGTCAATCCGGACCCTCGTGCCGGCGCTGCGGGTTGCGCCGCTCCGCACTTCGTAAGACTCCGCGACAAACGGGTTGTCAAACATCCTTTCATTGCATTGGAACGAGACCCCGTTGCGGCGGACCGGCACTCGGCCCTTGAATTCATCGACGGTGAAGTAAACGCCTTCCGCTTCGAGCCGGCGAAGGGCCGCTTCAAGTCCGTCTCTTCCGACCCAAGCGCGAAGGTCGTCAAAGGTGATCTTCCTCGGTCCCAGCAAGTGCCGGTAAGGGCTGGCGGGATACCGGAAAATCCCCTTCTCAATGAATTTCAGGAAATTCTCTTCACGCGCTGCAACCCGTTGCTGAAGGGACGTTCGCGCAAGCGCGATCGCCTCCTCGGGTCCCATGCGGACCTTATGGAACCTTCTGAACCCGTCGATGAATCGGATGTACTTTCGCATTCTTACTCCTGCCGCTGGAACTCCGGCCTGGGCTTGTTCCCGCCGCTTGAGGTAATTCACAAAAGATTTCGGCGGGCCGGCGACATTGCCAGCCAATTGATTCGGGAAGATTTGAATGGGAACCAAAAAGCCTGGTGAGAGAATTTATGAGAAACGATCAGCCAAAATGCCGATACAAAACACGCCCTGCGGCGATAAAGACCGGCTGCGGCGTATGCCCCAGGACCCATCCGGCCGGCCGCTTTAGCAACCCCAGAATGCCAGGGCGCGATGCCGGCTGCGGAAATTTCCAGTAGTTCAGCAGAACTCGCTTTCCGCCGAGCCGGTCTTTGAAGGCGATGAGCCCTTCGTTGTCCCAGCCCGAGCGGCCAAGGTCGAGTTCGGTAAGCCCGCGGTCCCTGGCCTCCCGGATGGCTTTCCAGAAAAGCCACGGCATCCCGCCCAGATTGTTAAGCCGGGTGTCGGAACATCCGTACTTGTAGACCATGGTTTTCTGATGTTGAAGTGTGATGATCCCTGCCGCCACCTGTTCACCCTGCAGCGCCACCCGCACCTGCATCGCCGGGCCCAGGCACTCGGCCAGGTTCTGAAACCATCGGAACGGCTGGGGAGGGACCCGCTGCCGCTGCCGCGACTGCACAAACAGGTCGTAGAACAGCCTCAGCACCGGGATTGACCGGCCTTCCACGTACTTCAGCCCTTCCTTGTCAGCCCGCTTGATCTTTCGTTGAACGCAGTCTTTGTGAAAGCCTGAGTAGATGGCCTTCTCATCCCGCGCCAGATCAATGGCGTGAAAGCAGTAGCTCTCGCCCGGCTCCCGTCCGGAACGGAGACCCGGAAAATCACGGCGCGGGCGAAATTCAACCTGGCTGAATTTGCCGCTCTTCTGCTCTCGCGACAACTCATCCAGCAGAGCAGGAGCCATGCCGTCCTCGTCCAGCAGAGGATCACAGTGGTCGGAGAATGGAAGCGAAACCAGCCGTTTGCCCGTCAGCCAGCTCCTTACACCGCAGAACGTCAGGCTGTTCCTCAATTCTTCGTGTGGCGCCGAGGTGGTATAGACCACCGGCGTATAACCGTACGTCCGCCGAAGGGCTTCCAGCCATTCCGATCGGTGGAAGATCGAGGAATACGGATGCCTCTCGACAAGGGTTTCCCATCGCCGGTCTTGAATAGGATTGATCTGGTAAATCATTCGAGGCTGGTTGCGAGCGGCGCCGCCGAATGCCCCAAATCTTCAGAGCATTCAGCAGCGCCATGACCTAATATTGCGAAAACATCAGTGAGCGACTGCGCCGAGGTTGACGGGCGCTGTGGGCGCCGCGGAACTCGCCGAGTAGCAACTTTTGGCGCTGAAATTCAGCACTCCGTTGGTGCCCTTCGAAGTGTTGTTGTAACAAAGCTCGGCGGGAATGGCATACGCGTGCCCGCCCGGGCCAGGGCCGCCCGTTACATCAGGGCCGATGGCAGGCCAAGGAGGAGATCCCCAGGGAGTTGACCACCAGCCCGGCTTCCCCGACAGGAAAAAGGAGTCGGGCAGCGACTGGCTGGTGGGCACGGCGCTGGCAAACTGCGAAATGCTGCTCGGCACTTCTGACGTGTCCCAGTGCACGTTGCCGGTGGCGACGTCATAATTGCCCCAGCGCATCAGGGTAGCGGCAACCAGAGGATCGTTGGGGATATTTGCTGACGTTCCATCATTGCCTCCCCATCCCAATACATAGATGGTTTGATTGGGATTGGAGCCGCTCGGAGCGAGGTCCTGGTACTGGGTGTGACTCCCCGGATTCCCGAGCACGTTGCCGATGACGTTGAAATAGCGGCTAAACGATTCGATGCCGATTACCTTTGTGTTATTCGATGAGCCGGACTGCCATCCCAGAATACGATTTCTGAACAGTGTGAGAAAATCACGGGTGCCGTGAATGGCATCGGATCGAACTCCATCAACCGTATTGCCCTCAAACAGAGTCATGTTTTCACCCGCGCCATGGGGCTGATATCCATCCATCATCCAATTGGAAGACACGGGGTAATAGTCGTCAATCGTATAGTTATACGCATAGACGTTTCCGGCATCCGGTCCGGTGGGAAGCAGCGGACTCGCGATGTGCTGGAAAATGTTATTTTCGACCAGACAATCGGAAGATTGATAGGCCTCGACACCGTAGCTTTCGGTTGAGCCGTTCTTCGTTCCGTAGAAATAACTGTTCTGAATCGAAATGTGGCTTGCGATGTACATCCAGACGTGGTTCCGGTTGGGAGTAATCGATCTGACGTTGCTGACCCAGGAATTAGAGGCATTGTTGAACCCGATCCCGGCCGTGTCGTTGCTATTCGTGTGGTCCATGGAAAGGTCCTCGATGCCGTCTCCCGAGGCGATCTGGCTCGCCCACCACGCTCCCGGGCTCTGTGACCCCCGCCAGTTCGGCATATAGAGTCCAGGGGAGATCGTCACCGTACTTCCGCTGACCGCCGTAACCGTTACGAGCTGCTGCTGGGAGCGGTTGGAACGGCCGGCTCCTCCCGGTCCCTCCGTCGAGCACACGCCCTGGGCGCTGCACACAAATAGATTCCCATTATCGGAAGAGTCATCCGCTTGATCCAGGACGATAACGCTCGAGCCGGGATGAAGGTTGCTGGTGTTGCTCAGGGTGATTTGCGTTGTTCCCTGGGAGTATCCGGCGGTCCAACTGGCGGCATTTTGCGGCCCACCCTGCCAGCTATTGCTGCCGGAAATACAGATGTCAGCGCCAAGTCCGTTGCATCCGGTATCGCCCGTGAACACGAGAAAGGTTTTGTCGGAACCGGCGCCGCGAAGGGTCACGTTACTTTGACCCCCAAAATCTATCCCTGCAGACAGGTTATAAGTGCCGGCGTTCAAATAAACCACTCCATTGCTTGCGCAGGAGGCGATGGCGCTGTTGATTTCGGAAGGGCTGGCGCCGGGGCTCAGTGTGGCGCAAACGGAAGTGCGATTCTGAATGCCTCCGTCGACGCCGGCGTTGCTCCAGTTGATCATTCTGCTGGGTGCGATAATCCCGCTTGCGCTCTGAGCTCGTACATAAACGGGAAACCCAATCGCGATGACAAAAAATAATACGGACAGTTTACGGTCCATTTTCCCTATGCCTCTTCTGTTAATTACCGGGGCACCCGCGTAATGCGAGTCTTCGCAGATGTTCCCGCAGCATGAACAGTATATGGACGCGCAAGCTATCCAATCTACTGGACAGGCGGCCAGAAAAAGGTCAGGGATATTCGGCTGCTCCCGGCGGCAAGCCAGGGTAGCCATCCGCTTGTTCCGTCAATGCTTCCTCGATCGTAAACGTCGTTTCAAGGGGTCCCGAACTGGGCTTTATCCTGCGAGGCTTGAATATGCCCGATGAGTGATTTCCGCTACCGAGTCCCACGAGTGGGAAGCGTTCGCATAATCCTGTATTTCGTTTCGCCGGCTATCCAGGTTTTTGAACAGCTTACTCTCAAAATAAGTCTCGATTGCCCTGGCCAGGTCAACCGCGTCTCGTGGTTTGCAGACGTATCCCGTTCGCCCTTCGACGATCTCCTCCCTGAGCGATCCCACGTCCGTCGCAATGACGGGGACGCCGAAACTTAATCCCAGGAAGAGCACGCCGCTTTGAAAAATTTCTGTATAAGGAAGAGCCAGGACGTCCGCTGCTTTGAAATACAACTCCACTTCTTCATCCGGGATGAAGTCGGCCTTGAGCGTGATCCGCCCCCGGCGGACCAGAGAACTGATTTCAGGTTCGATCTGCGCCCAGTATTCTTCATATCCTTTCAACCGGCGGCCGGCGATGATCAGCCGGTAGCGCGCGTCGATGCTCGAGATTCTCTGGAAGGCGCGAACCAGAAACTCGAGCCCTTTGGAGGCCCGCAGATTTCCAAAGAACAGGATTGTTTTTTCATCCTTGCTGATTCCCAGTTGCTCTTTTGCTTCGGCAGGGGTGAGACTTGTGCAAGGGACGGCATTATTGATCCCATAAGGTATCACGGTTACCGCCTGTTCGCGCACGCCAAAGCTTTCGATCAATTCGTGCTTCATTCTCGCCGTGTGGACAAAAATTTTGTCGGCAAGGCGGTATTGCACCCGCAGGGTGAGCCGGTTGAGCAGCGAATCATTCGAGTCTCTCCGGCCCGCATTAACGTTGTGCGCCGTGAACGCAATCTTCTTCCCCAGAGACTTGTAATAAAGCATCAGCAGAGTTCGATCGATGAGTTCGAACCTGTTATTCCACAAAATATGGAATATCTTTGGCCGCGCCGTCCAGGCGTAGGCGATCAGGCGGATGTAATAAGCCGCCAAACTCGCGATTTTCTCCGGCAGCCGGGCGCCGGGGGGCCATCCTTTCCGCAGGCTCAGATAGGTCAACCCGGAGGTCGAGCGCATTTCCGGGCCGTCAATGTCGGCGCCGCCGACCACGTCGAGGCATACTCCCGAGGAGGCCAGCGACATGGCCAGACCATAGGCGTAGTGCCTGTCGGTGCCGCCGGTAAGAAGGGCCGCCTCCACTGGTTTGGTTCGAAGCCCGGCCGCCTGGCTGGGGCTGCCGGGGCTTTCTATCTTACGATCTGGCGCGGCCTTCAGAACTGACATACGCACTTCTATTACCTCCCGCTCAATTCTGGAATTTCTTCGCCGGCGGGCCTGAGCACCCCACCCTCGCGGAGCCCGCTGGAAGCGGTAGCGGCAGCCGGCTTCGGAGAGCGGCGCGAAGGAAGCAGGTCGGGCAAAAGCTTGAGCAACTGATACAGAGGCTCGAAGCTTCGGAACAGGGCCACCACCGCCATGAGATAAAGAGCGCCGAACAGAAGAGAAACCGTCGTCATCCGCGCCAGCGCGTCGCCAATGCCCTCAGCCGTGCCGAAAGGATGGAAATGCCACGCCAGCCAGCCGGAGGCGCAGCCCGCCAGCACCGAGGCGGCGATGTACCGCCAGATGGTTTCCAGCACGGGCCTGATTCCGAAGCCGATGGGCTTGCCCGCATACCAGAACGAGGGGAGCATCAGGATCCAGAATGAGGCCGTCCACGCCATCGCAATTCCAACCGGCCCCCACCGGAGCCCGAGGACAAACAGCAGGGCGGTGACGCCAAACTCGATCAAGCCCCAGCGAAACCAGCGGTTCGCCGTTCCAATCGAAAGATGCATCCAGCCATGCGTGTAATAGAGCAGCATCACGCCAATGCCCGGCCCGAAGTAGACAAAGATCTGGCCCGCTTCGTCCCATCCCGGCCCCAGCACCACGCGGATGAGGTCTTTGCCCACCAGGCAGAGGTCCGCGCCAATTCCCATTCCCACAAAAGCCAGCAGCGCCAGCGACCTCAGGAAGTACCGCCGGTATTGCAGCACGTCGTCCTTCAACCGGCTCAAGGCCGCGACGGCAACCACGGCCAGCGGTGAGACGAGTTGGTTGGAAGAGAGCGCGAAAAGGTCATAAGCCTTCTTGTAGAAGCCGAGCGGCCCCGCTCCGAAGCGCCATCCCACCAGCACGTTGTCCATGTTGCGGGCGAAATAATTCACGGTGAAATGGCCGTAAACGTTGATGGCGTAGCGCACCAGCCTGGCCGTCCCGGCGGCGCGGCGCGGAAGCCCGGGCGCCCACGGGCAAAGAAAAAATGCGCCAACCGTGGTGCTGAGCGGCAGGGCCACGGTCCCGGCCACCAGCGCCCAATATCCCCACCCCATCCAGGCAAGCACGATCGATAGGGCGACTGAAACGCCGCGGGCCGCAATGTTGAGGACGGCAATCGCCGGAAATTCCATGGCCCGCTTCAGCAGCGCCAGGTGCAGCACCGAGGCGCCGGTAATAAAAATGGTGAGTGAAACTCCGATGCTGACGGCCGTTACGCGCGGGTCGCCGTAAAACCACGCCAGCAGCGAGCCTGCGCCCGCAAACGCGAGGGTCAGCAGAAGGCTGGCGCCCAGATTGATCCAGAACAGATTGCTGGCCAGCGCCCGGTTGATCTCCTCGGTCTGGACAACCGCTTCGGTGAAACCGTTCAGCCCGAAATTCATCACCAGCAGGCTGAAGGTGGTGACCATCGCCACGATGCCGAAGTCCGCTGGTGCCAGCAGGCGGGCCAGCACCACGGTGGCCACCACCTGGACACCCAGAGACAGGCCCTGGGCAGAAATCGAGGCCCCGGCGCCGCGCACGGCAAGGCGCCGCAGTTCGTCGTGGCCGCCGGCCACGGGATGGAACATTCCCTGCGCGTCGAAGGGCCTCAATAGCTCCTCGCAAAAACCTGTTCATCGTCATCCGGATAGCCCACGGGAACCAGCACCTGTGATTCATCGAGCGGAAGTTCCCATACCTCACGAGTGGTAGTGTCGGGCACCGCCATGATGGCAAGCAGAAGAAAAATCCACATGGGATCGAGCATCCTGAAGCCTGCTTCCGCCAGGTTGTAGGCGGCAGCGGCGGAAAAATAGGCCAGCCTGAGGCTGCCGGCCATCGGGTCGCGCCGATAGACCTCAATCAGGTGCCGGTAACCCGTCACCAGCAGATTGGCGAGCAGCAGCACTCCCACCCATCCCAGGTTGAGGTAAACTTCCAGATAACCGTTGTGCGCCTCGTTAGGCTGCCAGGAGAAAATGCTCCAAAGCTGTTCCAGCCGGTTCCCCAGCCAGAAACTCTCGAATCCGGCGCCAAGCCAGGGGTGGGTATCCATGCCCGTCAGGGCCTTCCAGAGATCGGTCCTGCCGGTCAGCGTCGAGTTGCGTCCAAACAGGTGAATGATGGACGTGAATATTTCCGGAAAAACGAAAACCAGGCAGGCCGCGAAAAGCATTGCCGCAACCGCGATGTGCACGTTGGACGGCTTGCGGGTGCCGGGCAGGTTCACCATCACAATCAGCATCGCTCCCGTCACAAAGCAGAACAGCGGGGTGATGGAATTGGTTACCGCAAAAAGCCACGCGATGACTGCCAGGGCCGCCCCGAGCGCCAGCAGTTGGCGGTTCCTTCGCCGGCTGTCGCGCATCGCCTTGATGAACAGCCACACGCAGCCAAGCCCGGCAACCAGGCAGATGACCCCCAGCATGTTCTTGTTGGTGGTGACGCCGATGTTGGTGACATACCCGTCTTCAAGGTCGTAGGCGCGCCCGATGCTGGGATAGAATTCGATCAGCAGCACGGAGAGCGGCATCAGGATAAAGGCCACCCGCGTGATGATTCGCTTGATCGCTTCTGTCCGGTTCCGGTCTGTGAGAATAATGACGACCATCACCACGTCGCCAATCGCTTTGAACCATCTCTTCAGGGCCAGGTCGGGAGTGGCGGACCAGAAGGCGCTGAGAGCGCAGTAACCGAAAAAGGCCAGCAGGGGCCAGTTCATTTTCAGCAGCCGCGCCACCCGGTGCACCCGGCACATCAGCACGATGATCCCCAGCATCAGCAGGCCGGTAAGGACCAGGCGGTCGAGCGGGCTGCCTTCCCCAGCCTGGCTCGCGGTCCGCATCATTTCGTCGGTGGGATTCTCGAACCACAGGGAGACCATCCGCGACCCTGCCAGCAGGATCCAGGCCGTGGGAATCCAAAGGGCCGGCGAGGTCCGCGACTTGGGGTCCCAGTAAAGCGCGAAAAGCGCCAGAATCCCAAACCCGACAGCAAGTGTGGCCATGGAACTCATAAAATTCCCATAAATACCCCTCACCTGGCTCGCTATCCCGCAAGGCGGGACCACCGACGAAGAAGGGCGGGTGAGGGGCCATTTCCATGCTTTGCGGGTGTCGCAAAGCAACAAAACCGGCTGCTAGTGCACGTCAATAAACTGGCGGTGCAGAAGCTCCAGACTCAGCAGTCTGTGCAGCTCAAGCGTATAGTTGCGGTTTCCCTTGAGGTGGCCGTCGACCACGGCTTCCAGCGCTTTCTTTTTCACATAGGGCCGGGCAAGGCTGCGCGGGTCCAGCAGCACTTCCCGGAGGTAATTCGAGAGGCCGTCCCGGTACCAGACCCGGTAGTGCGCGAATTTGTGCCGGCCAAGGAAAAGCCGCTCGAAGTGCAGCGGCGAGAAGATATGATCGAGCTTTGCCAGCCACTGGGGCATGCCGTAGTCGTAAGCGTATTCCGCCTTGAAGGTGAACTCGTGGAAGCGGCGCGAGGGCATGGTTGTCACCTGCCCTTTGAGACCATTGACGCCGCGGTCGCTGGGCACCCGGGCCAGCGCCGGATTACCGTCCGAGATCATCCGCCAGCGGACGTCGCGCGTCATGTCCAGCGCCTTCGGCCCGCGGTAAACAACGCGCACGAAATCATTGTCAAGATAAGGCGAACGGACGCTCAGTTGGCTCTGCTCGAGCGCCAGAACTCCATAGTGCCACCAGGGCGACTGCAGAAATGCGGCGAAGGTGACGGGATGCCGCCGGCGAAGCCTCGCATAAGTCGCCTTTGCCTGCTCGATGCCGGCGCTCAGTTCCGGCTGGAACAGGCCGGGCATGGGGTCAACGGGCTTGAACATGGGCGCCTGGGTGAGCACTTCGCTGCCGTAAGTGCCTGCAATCCGCACGGGCGCTATGTCGCGCACCTTTTCACTGACGTAAAGGTCTGCGGCGCGGCTGACGTGCACGCTGCCGTCGCTCAGGTAAACGCTGCGTTCCGCATAGCGCGGAAACTGCGAAAGGAAATCCTTGCCCACTTCCACCACGCTGTGGGACTGATGGCAGATGCCCGCCACCTCCCGCGCCACCTGCACGTCGCGGCAGTCGCGGAACATTCCGCCGTAGGTGTAGCAGGGCAGTGAGCCGGCTTCGGCCTTTCGCCAGGCCATGATCACCCGCGTGTCCATGCCGCCAGTGAGAGAAACACCTACCTTCTGCCGGCCGTTGAAGTAGCGGCCCAGGTTGCGGGTAAAAGCTTCCCGCAGTTGCTGATAGTATTCCTCGGCGCTCAGAGGAGACTGCTCTTCCCATTCACGGACATCAAAATACGAGCGCTTTCGAGGAACTGGCCCGTTCCGGAATTCCCAGGCGGCCCCGCCCGGCACGAGGCTGATGCCCTCGAACATCGTCCGGTTGTCAAGCGGGCAACTGCACGAGATAAACTCTCCAACCCCTTGCAGGTCGAGTTTGCGCAGCTCCGGGCGGACGGCCAGGATTGCCTTGGCTTCCGCGGCAAAATAGAAGGTGTCCTGCGCTTCGTGGAAATAGAGCCGGTGCATTCCATAGCGATCGTTGAAGAGCAGCGCCTTCCCCTGCCGCCGGTCAATCAAGAGCCCGTGGAACCGGCCGTTCAAACCCGCCGGAAACTTGGGATCGTCTTCATAAACGTGGACCAGGTAGGAAGGGCCTTTGGCATCGAACTGATGTCCGCGGCTGATGAGGCGGCCGGCCGTTCCCGGCTCGGGGTACTCTTCACCCGAAAACACCAGAACAACGTCCTGCCGCTCATTAATCAGAGGTTGTCCGTCAGAAAAGGAATTCTTCTGCACGGCCCAGCCCACATAAACGCCCAGAGACTCTTCAATCCAGGTTCCGGTGGAGTAAAAGGACTCGTGGTTGATGGCCTCGACCATCCGGTGAAGATGCGGCCCGGCACTTTGGCGCGGCGCTTTGGTGATGAAACCGACTATTCCAGGCATAACGGTATCTGACCTTGGCTTTCGAATTCGCATGCGGCTGCGCAGGGCCGGCGTTCCCCGCCCGCGGCCCGCGTCTAGGCGTTTTCCTGGCCGGCAAATTTTCTTGCGTACCAGAGACTCCGGATCTTGCGGTATCGCACGACCACCGGAGCGGGGACCAGCTCCAGAAGGCTGTGATGGAGGCCCAGCCGGAGGGCGGCGCTTCCCACAAGCGTCAGCGGAACGTAGTATCTGGGAACTTCGACTTTCTGGAACCCGTTGTGCTTCTTGAAGTCGGCCAGAGTGTCGCCTTCCCGCCTGCCATAGGAGAAGTTTGCGTACCATAGTTGGGGGATGCCCCGCTCGGCGCACGACCGCACAGCCTGCGCAATCACCGCGTTCGTCGGAGCCTTGTCCCGGTGTTCGCTCATGGAAACAATATGCATCAGGCCCGCCTGCGTCCGGTTCTCGTCGGTCACAAGCTTTATAAAGCCGATCATCTCATCCTGGAAAAACGCCCCGATGAAGATGCTCTGGTCCAGGTAAGTCGCCGTCATCCTCCGCACGGTGTCGAGGTCCTTGCCGTAATGCCGGAACCGCCTGCCCTGACGGATGGGCGACTCATTGTAGATGGCGTGAATTCCGCGAATGAGGGCCTCGTCAAACGGTATCTCCCGTAGCGTGACGCCCTTCCTCTCAGCCTTCCGAATCATGTTCCTCGTCTTGTTATTCACCTGGTTTGCGGTCCATTCATCGTAGGTGGAAACCGGGAGAACGGCAAAGTTGTCCCATTCCATCGGATAACTGTAAACGGGCGAGCGGCTGGAAAGCCTCTGGATGAACGTTAACAGGTCCGCGCGAGGCCGGGACTTGAGCAGCAGCGTCCGGGCCGCCTCCGGATCGTCCAGAAACTGGTAACCTTCAGCATCAAGGTAGGCAACGCGGACCAGCCTTCCGCGAAATACAATCTGTTTGCCGCAAACTTCCATTGGGTCAAGAATCCTTTTCTGAGAGGCGCCTTGGGGGGCGCCGCGCGGCGTCTGGGGCGCTGCAAGGGCGCCGGCCGCGCTGACTAGCTTTGCAATCTAGGCTACTTCAACCCCGTTTTCGGGCATCTGTGGGACGTATGGGATTTTGAGGCCTCAAAAATTCCAGATTTATAAATTGCTTAAAATAAAAGACTTATTAAATTCCTATGGCCTCTGGAAAATGCGAAAAAAGAAAATGCGTTCAATTCTGGAGCATCGCGTAAAACTTACACTTTCCCGCGACGAAAATCTGGAAGTCACCCCTTCGCATGCCCGTTCAGCCTTGCCAGGTAGCGGGAGGCAATCTGCTGGTCCCCGGCGTGGCGAAAGATCTCACCGCCCGCCAGGAAGCGATATTCTTCCTCGTTCACCGGATGCGTTTCCACTTCCACCACGTGCCGGCGAGCCAACGAGAAGATCCGCTGCAAACGGTCCAGAGGTTCGAGTGGAGCGAGGGAGAAGAAGAAGTCAGTGACACGGTGGCGCCGCGCTAGCCTGCGATCAGTCGCCTGCCGGTAGCCGCGGTTCCATAGGCTCTTCTCGCCGATCTTAAACGAGAAGCTCCGCCGCACCGTAATGCCATACGGCAACAACCCACTCCAGAGCACATTGGCACAAAGGTGCATGTGATGGTGGCCGTCAATCCGTTCGGGCTGGGTTCCATAGAGGCGACAATATTCTTCTATCTGTGCTTTCACGACGTAGCCGAACGATGCAGCAAGCCAGGGATTGAAGATCGCCTGAGCGTAACGGTTCCTGCTCAGGTACGCGGCGACTTTCTCCTGGCGCGCTGCAAGATCGTCAGGGCACCGCGGCGATGAAAATGGAGTCGTAAGGTTAAGGTGAAGACCGGCATCAATCCTTCGGGTACGAGCGACGCCGGCGGCCCGCTCTGAGTCCTGCATAAAGACCATCGCGCTGACAGACGAAACGGCCCCGCGAAGAACACACTCCAGCGTCCGATTGGTAGTGAGGTGGTCGCGTCCCCAGTCGTCCGCATTAATGATCAGAAGCCTGCTGGCGCCGTGCAGGACTTGCGGGTCCGCCGACTCGTCCGCTACCGGCTCGCTCGCCACAGGAAAGGCTGTCAGGTTGCGCACCAACGATCCGTCTCGCAAAATGTGATCCCAAATCTGCTCTTCAGCTTAAGATTCCACCGGCCATGTCGGGCTGCAAAACTTCCCTACCCGTGGGATTCCACCGGGATGCGGAATTCCTGAAGAAACTCGATCCCGACAGCGCCTGGCGCGAATGGCGACCGGACGCTTTTCCCTGGCGGAGCCGTCGAGGCGTTCCGCCGATTGGGAATGGGGCTGGCCCAGCGGCGCGCATTTCTAGGCCGCAGCCTCGCGGGCCTCGTCGCCGGACAGCCTGCTGATGACTTCTCGCAACTCGGCGGCAACCAGCTTCTGCTGCTCGATCGTGATTCCCGGAAAGAGCGGAAGCGAAAGGATCTCCGCGGCTGCGCTTTCCGCCTCCGGGAAATCGCCGGCCTTATAGCCGAGACGGCTGTAGGCCTTTTGCACGTGCAGGGGAATGGGATAATGGATCCCGGTCCCAATGCCCGCCTGGGAGAGGAAGTCGATCGCGTCATCGCGTTCCGGCACTCGTACGACGAAGAGGTGATAAACAGCCCTGGCCCATTCCGGCTGATAAGGCATGACAATCGCTTCACTGGCGTCGCCCATCAGCTCCCAATAGCGGCTGGCGGCCTCGCGGCGTTTCTCATTCCAGCCGGAGAGCAGCCTCAGCTTGATGCGCAGGATTCCGGCCTGGATGGAATGCAACCTGCCGTTGTAGCCTTCCATATCGTGATAATATTTCCTGGGCTGACCATGGTCGCGCAACATGCGGACCTTACGCGCCACTTCAGAGTCATTCGTGGTTACAGCTCCGCCCTCACCGCAGGCGCCCAGGTTCTTGCCCGGGTAAAAGCTGAATGCTGCGGCACTCCCCATCGATCCTACCCTTTTCCACTGCTTGGTGGTTCTTGAGAAGTACTGCGCGCCGTGGGCCTGGCACGCATCTTCGATCACCGTCAGATGATAATTTTCTGCCGCCTCAAGAATAGGATCCATGTCCGCGGGCTGGCCATAGAGATGTACCGGGATAATGGCCTTCACCACGTTTCCGGTCGCACAGTCAAACAGCCGTCCGCTCGCGCGGTCCACAAAACACTTGTTCGCCAGATAATCTTGCAACCGGTCAGCATCCATGTTGTAAGTCCGTGGATCGACGTCAACAAATCTGGGGACCGCTCCTGCCTGCGAAATCGCCTCCGCAGTAGCAATAAAGGTGTTGGGTACCGTGACGACGGCATCACCATGGCCGACACCCTTAGCGATCAGCGCAAACCTCAACGCATCCGTGCCGCTGTTGACGCCTACGCAATGGCCCGCGCCGCAAAACTGCGCAAATTCGTTTTCAAACTGTTCAACTTCAGGACCACCCACAAACGCTGAAGCCTTCAGCGCCCGTCTGAAAACCGCCACGAGTTCTTCTTCAAGTTCGGCGTGCAAACCATTCAAATCGAGAAACGGTACCTTATTGGCCGTGCCCATTATGTCCTCCCATTGCTATTGATCTCAAAAACCGTGCGGGACTGCCCACCACAATGGTGTTGGCGGGAACGTCTTTGGTTACGACGGCCCCGGCCCCGACGATGGCGTTTTCGCCGACCGTCACATTCGCGAGGATTGTTGAGCCTGAACCGATTGATGCGCCCCTCTTAATCAGCGTTCGCTCAACCCTCCAGTCGTTTTCTGTCTGCAGCGTTCCATCCGGATTGACCGCCCGTGGGTAACTATCGTTGATGAAAGTTACTCCGTGCCCGACAAACACGCAGTCTTCGATGGTTACGCCTTCACAAATGAAGGTGTGGCTCGAAATCTTGCAGCGCCGGCCGATCCTGGCATTCTTCTGGACTTCGACAAAGGCGCCGACTTTGGTTTCGTCGCCGATCTCACAGCCGTACAGGTTGACAAATTTGGAAAGCTTGACGCCCGATCCGAGCTTGACATCAGGGGAAATACAGACAAAGTCGTTCATAGATAAACGGCCTTTCCTTTGTTTTTCAGCGACGTCTCTGCCGCCTCGAGCATCCTGACAACCCTCAGGCCGGCCTCTCCATCATTGAAGGGGGTTTCGCCGCTCTCGATACTGTTGATGAAATAAGACAGCTCCGAGCGAAGGGCCTCACACTGCTCAAGCTTGGGCGCCCACATGTCGCCCGACCGGTAGCTCACAAGCAGGTTGTAAACCCCCTCGTGGTTACCCATCTCGACTCCCTTGTCGTAAACTTTGATCTTTTCATCCGCCTCCAGATCGTTCCATACCAGCATTCTCTTCTCTCCGCCGATCAGGGTGGTCCGGATCTTGACGGGTGAAAGCCAGTTCACGTTGACATGCGCGATCACGTTTCCCGGGAAATAGATCGTAATAAAAGCAACATCCTCAAAGCCGTTGAGGTGCTGCTCACCCGTAGCGATGATCGCATCGGGATTCTTCCTGATCAGGTAATCCAGAATGGAGAGGTCATGGGGAGCCAGGTCCCAGACGACGTTGACATCGTGCTGGAACAGCCCCAGGTTGACTCTCATTGAGTCGTAATAGTAAAGAGTGCCCAGCGTTCCCTGGTCGATCAACTCACGGATTTTTCGGACGGCGCCCGTAAACAGGAACGTGTGGTCCACCATGATCCTCAGGTTTTTCTTCTGAGCAATCTCGATGAGTTCCTCAGCCTCAGCTACCGTGCGAGTGAAGGGCTTTTCCACGAAAACATGCTTCCCATTCTCCAGGGCCGCCTTGGCCAGCGCATAATGCGTCCAAACCGGCGAAATCACCGCAACGGCGTCTACGTCAGATGAACTGACAAGCTCCTGCGGGTCCGTCAGCAGCCGTGTGCCGTGATTGATTGATGCCGCGCGCCGCAGGGCCGCGGGATTCTTGTCGCAAATCCCAACCACCTTCGCTCCAGCGAGGGTCAGCAAATTCCTGACAATGTTGGGTCCCCAATAGCCGTAACCAATTACTCCAACGCCAACCATGTTTACACCCCCGTTTTGTCCGAACCGGCTGAACCGAGGGAAAACTCAAGGGAGCCTTCCGTCAATTTCGCGGGTCCTTCAGTCTTCCTGCCACCAAACAGGCTTGCCATTGCCTGCATCAACGCCAGGACCAGATGCACGTGCGTTTGGAACCTGCAGGTTTATTCAGCCGACTGGAAAGATTTATCTTCAATAAGCTCCGTCGCCAGAGATCATGGCGATCGGCGTCTCAAACAGGATCTTCAGGTCGAGCCATACCGACCATTGTTTCGCATACTGCAAGTCAAGCCGAACCATTTCGTTGAACGTCGTGCGGCTGCGTCCCTTGACCTGCCACAAACCCGTCAGGCCGGGTTTGACCTCGAGAACCCGTCGCCTGTGCCATATGTCGTAGTATTCAACCTCGTAGGGAATTGGAGGCCGCGGTCCCACCAGTGACATTTCTCCCGTCAGCACATTCCAGAACTGCGGCAATTCATCCAGACTGGTCTTCCTCAGAAGCTTTCCGACCGGAGTAATACGGGGATCGTCTGTGATCTTGTAAACGGGCGCCTGACCCGCTGAATTCATCTCGCCGGCAATGAACCTCTGAATGAATTCCTTGTGGACGGCGCCGTCATTGCTGTGACGCATGGTCCGGAACTTCAGAAAGGTAAACGGCACACCGCGGTAACCCACCCGCGATTGCCGGAACAGAATGGGCCCTTTGGACGTCAACTTGATGAGCAGGGCAATGACCGCCATGGGAAGGGCAAGCGCCAGGAGAGCTGTCGCGCTTCCGATGATATCCAGACCCCTCTTGACGATGCGATGCAATTTCTTGTCTGAATCCCTTTCACGCAAGTCACGGTAGAGTCCCGACCAATCTTCCCAGTTGGAGGCGCTGTCCGGCTGCAGGTACATCCGGATGTCGATACGCTCAACGTCATGGATTTCGAGGCGGCTGGAAAGGGCTGCGACAACTTTGGCATGGATGATGTCGCTGACCGGCACGGGTCCGTCGGCCTTCACTTCAATGAATATGATGCCGAGAACAGCACCCTGCAAATACCATCCGCGGATGTCCGACTCGCGCGAGGCCGAACACGCCGAAGCCCAGACATTCTCGACAACCTTTTCGCTGTTGCCGTTCACCAAGACCTTGCGCAGGTCAAGGAGCATCAGCAGGAAAGGCTTTCGCGACCGCTCCGCCCTTCTCCGCTCTAAGCAAAGAAGTTCTCCGAATCGTGTTTCACTGGGGACAGGTCCGTCGCCGATAACCGGGAGAACCTCCGGCAACGATGGAGTCGTACCCCCGGGATTCCATTGATTGCGCATAGCACGAAGTGGCATAAGCCTCACCTGGGAAAAAGAGCTTGGGTCGTCCTACTCCCCGCAGAAAATGGCACAGGCTGATTGCTGCCACGGATGGCAGTGGACCTGGAACTCAAAGATTGCTCTTGCGCCTCTGGCGCGTAGCTCCGCCCTCTGAGCCACACCGCTTGTGGCCCTATAAAGCGCCCTGGGTCCTTACCCTGTTTTTACCCGCGAGGGCCTTGCTGCAACCCCTTGCATGGGGTTGCAGGCTTGCCTGCCGGCCCAAACCGAATCGCCTATCCGGCTACGCGCTTCTCATACGGAGTGCGGTCGGAACCTTCCTCGCCTTCTCCGCTGCTGCTGCCATATCCGTAGGAGTCATAGCCGTAGTAGTCCTCCATGGCCCGCACATCCATGCTGTTCAGGACCACACCGATGATGTTGTTCAATTGCTTGCGCGCCCTGATGACATAGTCCCGAGGGGCCATGCCGCTTCGAACCACCATCAGGGCGCCGTCAACCAGGCCGGCCAGAATGCGGGCGTCCATCAGGTTAGGCATCAACGCTGGAGAATCAACGACGAGATAGTCGTATTCCTCAAGCAGCTCACTGATCAGGATCCTCATTCGCGTCGAAGAAAGCAGAGCAATCGGGTTCTTGGCCGAGCGCCCGGCAGGCAGGGTGTCAAGTCCAGGCGAGAGTCCCGGCAAAATGCAGGGAGCCCACTCGCTCATTCCTCCAAGGTAGCTCGAGAGCCCGCGTAGGTTCCTGAATCCAAGCGCCCGGTGGACCGCAGGGCGGCGGAGGTCAGCGTCAACGAGGATGACGCGGCTTCCCTGCTGGGCCAGCGCGATCGCCAGGTTCACCGAAACCGTGGTTTTCCCCTCGCCTGGCTGGGAGCTGGTGACAACGATGCTGCGGAGCACTCTCTTGCGTCCAGCGGCTTCCAACATCACGGAGCTTCCGAGGGTCCGGAAAGCCTCCACCAAGGGCGAGTATTTCTGCTGAATCTGTTTATCAATCCGGTACCAGGGAGCCTCGGCCTTTGACATCTGCGTCGTATCGAGAATCCCAGGGAGCACCAGACCGTGGCCGTTATCATGGTTGCCGTCCACAACGAGTTCGGAAAGCGAATCCACCGCCGGAATCATCGCCAGGGCCGGCAGACCCAGGAAGCGGTCAACTTCCTCCACAGTTTTCAAGGTAGTGTCAAAATGCGTCCGCAAGAAAGCAATTCCAAGACCCAGCCCCAGCCCCAGGATGAGGCCCAGTGCCAGATTGAACACAATTTTTGGCTTGACGGGCAGGAATTGCGGCACAGCACGATCAACGACGTTCACATTGTTCGATTTGATCCGGGCAACCAGGCTGGCTTCTTTAACCTTTTGCAGAATGCTCTCGTAAAGCGCATTGTCGGAATCCGCGTTCCGCTTCAATATGTTGTATTGCGTAGACCGATCGGCCACCGAAA
Organism: Terriglobia bacterium; assembly: GCA_035712365.1. Taxonomy (NCBI): domain Bacteria; kingdom Pseudomonadati; phylum Acidobacteriota; class Terriglobia; species Terriglobia bacterium. The sequence continues at coordinate 20,998 of DASTAW010000058.1, read as the reverse complement.
TGGCAGCATCCTTCTGTCCCTGGTACGCATGGGCGAGAAGAGCTTCACGCCGAACGGACGCCAGGTAATCGTTGGTGATCGTTCCAGCGGCGCGCTGGCGCTCACGAGCCAGGGTCTGCTCTGCCACCGCGAGCTGGCTCTTGAGTTCCTTGACTTTGGGATAGCTGTCCGTGAACGTAGACGACAGTTGGGCATATTGGGTCTTGAGGTCCGCCACCTTCTCCGTAAGGATCTCGAGGAGCTTGTCGTCAAAGACACCCGGAAGCGAGCCATAGTCTCCCTTCTGCACAAGGTTGTAGAGCGACTCCTTCTGGTAGCGGTCTGACTGCGCCTGGGTCAACTGGTCCTGAATCTGCCGGAGGCGCTCACTGACGATATTCTGTGTATTGCCCGTATTGGTCTCCAGATAGAGCAGATCGTGTTGGCGCGCGTAGAGCGTCATCTTCTGCTCTGACTGTTCCAATTCGTCCTTCGCTTCCTGGACTTGCTGGGCCAGCATTTTGGTGAACTTCTCAGTGGCGCGTTCGTGCAACTGCATGTAGTCGGCGACCACGGCATTTACGACCCTGGCCGTGAGGCGAGGGTCGCTGCCCTCATAGGTGATCGTCACCAGCCGGCTGCTCCCAATGCGTGAAACTGCAAGCGAAGCTTCAAAATGGTCCACGATGCGCTGGTAGGCTTTCGGGTCCATTGCAGACGCGGGTGAAGCGGCGTCTGAACCAGCATCAGCAACCTGCGGTCCGGCCTGAGCGGCAGGGCTGGTGCCCTGATTGGAGGGAGCGTCGGAATCAGACCCCGTATACCAGTGGACGATCCCATGCCAGATGCTGCGGAAAATATCTGCAGAATTCTGGTTGGGGTCCTTCGCCAGCAGGACCTGATTGATGACCTGCCGGGCCAGAGTATCGCTCTTGAGGATCCCGATCTCCGTCTCAACCTCGGTCACGACGACGTTATTGGGAGCAGCACTCCGGCTTTGCAACTGGTCCAGACTCTCGATGTCTGGTGTCGCTTCCTTGACCTCAATGGTCGCTTGAGAGCGATAGACCGGCGTCATGCAGAGCGAAATCAGCAGAGCCAAGAGCATTACTGAAATGCCGGAAGCCAGGACTGTGCGGTAGTGGTCACGGAGCACCCGCAAGAGGTAGCTCAGGTCAATGTCCCCGTCGGGGCTTGGCGAGCTTGAGTTCACGACCGTCGCCGAAAGCCTCCGGACCTTTGACAAGACTCCGCCTCTGTAGAGTTGAATTTTATTCTCTTCGGTCATATCAAAGTCTCCAAGTGCTGCCCGGAATTCACCGTCTCGCTCATGGAACTGCGCGCCAAACGATCCATTGTGAGAACGTCCTGAGTGCCGCCTTGCCGGCCGACGTTGCTCCATTCTTGGGGATATACAAAACATCCTTGGGCTGGAGCGCGGGATCGGGCGTCTTTCCGCTAAGAATCTCGTTCAGACGGACAGGCAGTTCGATTTGCTGTCCATTCTCTGCGATCCGAATGATCTTGGCCTTCTTTTTGTCAGCATCGGGGCCGATCCCCTCGCCGAGGGCAATCGCCTGCAACACCGTAATGTGTCCGTTGGCCTGTATGGGGAATCCACCCGGCCGCATGACGTCGCCAACGACATAGACGATTCCCGCGGCTTTGACCTTGACGATGTCTCCGGGATAGACTGCGACGTTGTACTTGGAGTCTCCCGAATCAAGCAGGCGCTTAAGGCTGACCTCAATGGTGTCCCCCATTCCAGCCTTCGCAGATTCGGCGGAGGGCGGGGCGTCCGAAGTCGCGCCCGTGGAGTCCGCTTTTCTCCCGGCATTCGTAGTCATGGGACGTGAAACCCCGTCAAGTCCTGCACCTCGCATTACCAGCACTGCGTCTCCAGCGTCTGGCGAGAGTCCCTGCGCCATGGAGAGCATTTCGAGAAGCGTCTTCGTCCCGCGAATCTGAAACACCCCCGGCGCTTTGACGGCCCCCATTACAGAAACGCTATGGCTTTGCACTTCAGTGACTGTGACGGTCACCTGGGGGTCCTTCATGTAGGTGCGGCGAAGCAGCGCCTGCAGGACCAGCTCGAGTTCGCGCGGCGTCAGTCCAGCGGCTTTGATCGTCCCCAGCAGCGGCAGTGAAATATCACCGTCTGCTGCGACGCGGACGGCCTGGCTGAGATCGGGCGCGCCAAATACGGTAACTTGAAGCTGGTCGTCCGGTCCGATCCGATAATCACCCGGTGACGGGCTGTTCTGACCGCTGGAGAGGGCCGAATGGACCAAGCTATCGAGGCGGCGGTTCCAGTCGTCAGTGGTTTCCATTTTGGTATTGCTGATGCCGGACGTTAGGAGCGCCTGGCTGGCAGGGCCGGGTGACTGGGCCGAAGCGTTCAGGGTCCCCGCAGCCACGAGGGCCACGAGGCACACCCATATCCTTGACATATCCTGCCTCCCTTCGCGCATCGAAAAACCCTTGAATATTGAAATCATCAATTGCGGCCTGCAGACTGCTACGAAGAGCCCGTGTGCGCTGGCTCCGGAAAGGCATTTCCGAATCCCCAACCTCTGGCCAACCGTGCCGGGGCCAATCGGGCCGTCGTCCCGGCCTGCGGCCCTGCGACTGCTTCAACAGCACTCGCGTCGACCTCCGCTGCAACCGACCTCTCCAGCAGAGCCACCGAAATAATCAGCCGGGTCTGCCCCTTTTTTCGCACCAGGAACCCCTCCATGCCTCGCAGCGCTCCATACTTCACCCGGACGAGGTCACCACATTTGAGAAATGGGTGCGGCTCCACGCTGACGCGGTTCTCGACCACGCTCCGCACCGCCTGGATTTCTTCTTCAGGAATTCCTGCCAGCTTGCCCGCCGTCACCAACATTCCGTGAACTCCGGGCGTAGTGAGGATGGGGAGCCTGCGGTCAAGATCGCCGCGGAGGAAGACGTAGCAGGAAAAGAGCGGCAATTCCACCATCTTCGTCCGGTCCCGCCATTGCCGGACATCCGAGTAAAGAGGGAGAAATACCTCAAACCCTTTGTTGGCCAGCATATCGGCAACCAGTTTTTCGTGCTGATGACGAGTGTGTACCGCGTACCACATGCTGCTCGTCGCCGAAACTGCACTGCTGTCAAAAGGAGTGTTGCAAAGGGCCATGTCCCAATCCTCTGTCACGCTGCCTTGTCACTCGTCTTCAGAAATTCCCTGTTGCGTGCGCCAACCTTCGACTCTTCCGGCAGCAGCCCAGCCGCCTTGATCTTGTAAAGAAGCGCACGATAGCTGATATTCAGCGCTCGCGCCGTACGCCGGCGGTTCCATTGAGTCTCCTGCAGGGTCCGGAGAATGATCTTGCGTTCCAGCGCCTGGGCCGCTTCACGGCTTACCTGCTTCAAAGAAACGGAATGGCCGTTAGAAGGTGCGAAGGCAAACGCCCTCTGTGGCTCGGCCGACCCGGCCCCCTCGATTCCGTCGACCCCCAGAACCACGTAGCGCTTCATCACGTTTTCCAGTTCGCGAACATTTCCTGGCCACGCGTGCTGCTGAAGACGTTCGACCAGGCGAGAGTCCGGGGGCGCCGGCTGGCGGCCAAACCTCTCGCTGTAAATCCGCCAGAAATAAGCGGCAAGCTGCGGAATATCCTCTCGGCGTTCCCGCAACGGAGGCAACCGCAACGTCACCGCGCTGAGGGCGGAAAAAAGGTCGGCACGGAACTTCCCGGCGGCCACTTCCTGCTCCAAATCGCGGGCACTTGTGGCGATGACCTGCAACGAAACCAGAACGCTTCTGCCATCGCTGGAAATGAAGGGCCGGGATCCCTCAATCAACTGCAACAGCTCCGATTGCCGCTCGGGTTCCAACTCGGGAACTTCATCAACAAAGAGGGTACACAACCGTCGGCGGGACTTTCCGTTCCCGCTCATCTCTTCCTGGTCACCAAGCCCCTCGGGTTCCAGGCGAAACGCAATTTCGTCGCTGGCGGGTCCATCCGGAGCCGGCAAACTCCATTTAAGGAATGGGGCATTGGCGCCGGGGCTGCAACTGTGGATAAATCGCGCAACGACTTCTTTTCCGGTTCCTTTTTCTCCCACGATCAGGATTGGCACGCTGGCGCCGGCGACCTTTTCTGCAATCTGCCATAACCGCCGCATTCCTTCGCTGTGGCCAACAATAGTTCCTCTGGACGGAAGCGGCTGACCAGCAGTTAGACAGCCATCAAAAGTCTTCAACGTAGTTCCCATACGTGATTCCTCTTCTTCGCTTCCGGATCGCATAGCAAGTGTCGGACTTTTTCCGATCTAGCCAGGTGATTTCCGCCCTAGAATTCCTGAAGGAACCCGACCTTCGATGGGAACTCTTCGGAAGGAAGACCCAACGCCCCACTCCTGTCTCGGTAACCCGATAAGAAGTGTGCAGTTATCTACTCGCACATGACTTGCCAAACCTTGGCCAGCTTCCGAAAAGCACCGCGCTCGAAACCTTGGGGCGAGCCACGCTTCTATCCCGCTCTGTTGCGGTAACTTAGGCGCTGGTTGCGATCGACAAATGCCTCTGGAGCTCGCCGGTCGAATCCGGAGGCGAACTTCACATCATGCAAACTCATTCATGCCTGAGAATTGCATTGCACTCCATGTCCATGGCACGCGAGATGATCGACGGCTGTAAGCTCATGGCGCCTAATACTCTGCCTCTGATCCGAGAAGAGAATGGCAAGTAAAAGTGGGTGAAACAGTTTGCATCTGCTTGCAGATCATTCGACCGGCGCTTGCTGGCGTGCTCATGCTACTCAACGACTGATCATCGGGTAGTGAGCGCTCGTAAGGAAATCAACCGATACGGACTCAGGTAAAATAAGGAGGTCTCAATACTGCGATCCAGCAACGGTCTCGCTTGTGGGCCACGCACTCTCACGCTTTGCCCGCTAGCACCTGTTCCACCCAGGGCGAGGGACCCCAAACGCGGAATATCCTTATCGGCTCATCCACCAGAGCGGCAGCCTCATCCGCGAGGGAGACTTGCAACAGCTCGTCTGAAAGAACCAGGGTGGCTTGGCTGTCATTCGCGTGGACCAGAACACCATCAATCCCTTCCTGTGAACCGACAGACACCGGCGATTGTTTCGTCTTCATCAAATAAGAAACCGGGTTGACTCGCTTAACTGAAAAGGTCGTGTTGGCGTGTGATCTTGCGGCGACGGCATAAGAATCGGCATCCTTGAAAGCGTCCTCTACTGCACGCCTTTTCAACTCCGATGCATCCAGTTGGCCCCGGTCCGTCGTCGGGCGTTTCGGCTCAGTAAGGTTCTTCAATTGTTTTCTCCCGCTTCATCACGATTCTTTTCGGCGGCACTCCGGCCTCCTTGATCTTGTAGAGCAGAGTTCGGTAGCTAATGTTTAACGTTCGCGCCGCCTGCTTCCGGTTCCACTGGGTTTCGCGGAGTGTTTTGAAAATGATCTTCCGCTCAAGTTCCTGCGCCTCCTGCTTCGCCAGTCTTTTCAGGGAAATGCCTCGCATCGAGGGGGCTTCGCACCCCGCCGGCAGCGATACCTTTGCAGCCAGGGCCTCGGCAATTTCGTCCACGGAACCCAGAAGCACGTAGCGCCTCATGACGCCCGCGAGTTCGCTGATATTTTCCGGCCAGTCGTACTCCTGAAGAACATGGACCAGACGGGTTGAAGGCGCGGGAGCGTTTAAGCCCAGCTCCTGCCGATATGTCTCCCAGAAATACCACGCCAACCCAGGAATATCGTCGCGCCGCGACCGCAAGGAGGGAAGCGGCAGGCTGACAACATTGATGGAATAGAAGAGGTCCTCGCGGAAATTTCCCAGACTCATTTCCCGTTCAAGATCATGCCCGGTACTGCAAACCACCCGGAACAACGCGGGAGAGTAGTCGGAAAGGCCCATGCCGGATGGCCGGTCATCGTGTAGCAACTGCGTCAGATGGCGCTGGGAAGCAGCATTCAGCTCCGCCACATCATCAAAGAACAACGTGCCAATGCATCCCGGCCTTCCCGATCCCTCCGGGAGAGATTGAGCATTTCCATTGTCGCCATTGACTTGTTCCTCGGAGAACATAAAGCTGGCGCTCTTCCGCCATCCCGCACTTCCCGCCGGGCTTATCTTGTGGAAGGGAGTAAATTCACCGGGATATTTCTTATGAATGAGCCTGGCCAGAACTTCTTTTCCGCTGCCGGCTTCTCCACGGATAAGGACGGGAACATCGGTATAAGCAATCTTTTCGACCTTATCCCGGATCTCTTTCATCGCGCTTGATACGCCAAGAACCACCGGCTCCGGAGGAAGTAGTCCGTAACTGGTTGTCAAAGCCGCGATTTCTTCGGCCACTATCGCTCCCTCTGTGTGCCAACTTCGGGCGACTTCGAGAGCACATCGCCTTCCAAAAGCCTGGCGCGTGAACACGGTGTCGGGTTCGGCATGGGCAATGCTTGTATAAGCTGCGGGCATTGTGTGGCTTGCAACGCAGGAACAGAGATCGTTCCAGGATGTCCGGCCTGGCCCTTGAGGGCCCAACCGCATGCAAACTTGTTCCGTTTGCGGAAATGTTTTGCAGTACCGGAATGGAGCCGCCCCGGCTAAAGCAGCCCCTCTCAAGCCCACCTGCCTGAAAAGAACAGGCACTCCATCCTCCCTTCACCTCAATCGGCTGCGGCATCGTTACAATTGTTCCGCCGAGGGCGAGGATGATGGCTGAATCTTTCAATTCAAAAGGATTTGACACGTTGCCCCGGAAAAGGCAAAACTCTTAAAATTGAAGCAGCGGCAGCGGCAGCGGATGGGGTCCCCTCAAAGGCGTCCGCATTTCGCCCGGATCTTGGAAACAGGCCGTCAGAGCTGCTACCCGCCTGCAAGGGAGCGAGACTGTGCGGGAGACCGTGAGTCCTTGCATGTTGTTTCTCAGGCTTTTCGCACTCTCTGCCGCGTTGCGGCGCATACGGCAATTGCCTAACGTATGGGGAGCCAGGACAAGGAATTAGGCGAAAGCAAGGAGGAGAACCCCCATGCCTGCGTCCAGGAAAAGGAAATCAGGCCCCCGGTCCCAAAATGGGCCCTCTGGCGTCTTCACTGAACTCGTTGACCATCTCCGCAAAAACAGAACCGGCTTGCGCGCAGCATGGGCGCGCCGCATTACCGAAGCGCAGCTTCTAACGGCGATGAGCGAGGATGAGATACTGACTGAGACGGCGTCCATCTACGATAACTACATTGATGTTTTGGAAACCGGCGCCGTTGAAGCTCTGGAGGCCTATGCGCGCAACCTCTCGGAACGGATTATTCCGCGAGGCGTGGAAACTCACGAAGTGATAGGAATCGTCCTTCTTCTCCGCGACGTCCTGCTGCGTTCGCTCCTGGCAACGTACCAATCCCGTGTGGATTTGCTCACGCGTATGCTGGACGCCTTTGAGCCGGCGGCCCGTCGCATAACCGTGACGGTGGCAGCAGGATTCGTCCACGAACGCGAGAGAATCATCCACCAGCAACAGGCCGCCATCAGGGAGCTCTCAACCCCGGTCCTGCCGGTCCGGGAGGGATTGCTCATCCTGCCCATCGTCGGCGTGATCGATCCGCAGCGAGCGCACCAGTTGACCGGCCAACTCCTGCGTGGCATCCGCGCCAACCGCGCCAAGGTGGTGGTGATCGATGTTACGGGCGTTCCCTCCATCAACTCAACCGTGGCCAACCATCTCGTACTCACGGTCGAAGCCGCCCGCCTGCTGGGGGCAACGGCGATCGTTACGGGGTTGTCACCTGAGATTGCCCAGACGCTAGTCACCATCAGTGTTGACTTGAACAAAATGCACACGGTCTGCGATCTGCGGGGCGGCATCGAGGAGGCTGACCGGTTGTTGGGTTATCGAGTAATCCGGGTGGACGACTTATCTGAACAGGATGAGCAGGGGGAAGGAAACTAAGCCATGCAGGTTCCAATCCTGAAGCAGGGACAGTATCTGATCGCTTCTGTGCAGGCGGCCTTGCGGGACGCTGACCTGATCAATTTGCGGGATTCTTTAACAGAAAAAGTCGGGACATACCGGTCCCGAGGGGTGATTGTCGATGTCACCGCCCTGGACGTTCTCGACTCATTCGCTTGCCGGACACTGAGCGACATTGCCACCATGATAAGGCTACGGGGAGCGCGGACGGTCATCGTCGGTATCCAGCCGGAGGTTGCTTTTTCGATGGTCCAGCTCGGTCTCAAACTGGAAGGAGTTGCAACTGCTCTCGATCTGGAAGAAGGGCTCGAGTATATGAGCCGAAGGACGAAACGGATGGACCATGGCCAGCACGGAAAATGAAGTCCGAGTGTCGATCAAATCGGATGAGGACATCCTCTCTGCCCGGCAGGAAGGGCGGGAACTGGGCGTCCGCCTCGGCTTCGGCCCGTCAGAACTGGCCATGATCGCCACAGCTATCTCAGAACTGGCGCGCAACCTTCTGCTCTATGCAAGAAATGGAAGCCTCATCTGTTGGGCAATCGAAAGGGAACCGAAGAAAGGCATTGTTATCCAGGCGACAGACGAGGGTCCAGGCATTCCGGATGTCGAGGCCGTCCTGAAGGATGGGTATTCCACTTCGGGAGGACTGGGCCTGGGCTTGCCGGGCGTACGTCGAATGATGGATGAATTTGCCATCGTCTCCCATAAGGGCCGCGGGACGACGGTGACCACAATCAAATGGAAGTCATGAATTCCAACCTCGTCGAATGGGGCGTGGCGGAAAGGCGTATGGCCGGTGAAACGCTGTCGGGTGACTTGCACGTGGTGAAGCCGCTAGGAGATAGTGTCCTGCTTGCCGTCGCTGACGGGCTGGGCCATGGCGCGGCGGCCGCGGAAGCTGCCCGGCTCGCTTTGGAGACAGTAGAAGCGTGTGCTCACCAGCCGCTGGCCCAGGTGCTCGAAAATTGCAATCAGAAACTGCACCAGACGCGCGGTGTCGTCATGACCGTGGCCATGCTCAACGCGCTCGACAACTCCATGGAATGGCTCGGCGTGGGCAATGTTAAGGGAGTTCTGGTGCGTTCGATGCCTGGCGGCAAAGCGGTGACGGAGTGCCTGTTGTTGTCCAGCGGGATCATCGGCGGAAAGCTGCCTCCGCTGCGTGCCTCCGCCTTGAAGATCTCCTCCGGGGACACTGTTGTCCTTACAACGGATGGCATCCGGCAGGGATTTGAAGACGGACTGGTCCTGTCCGCGAGCCCTCAAAAGACCGCAGAAAGCATTCTCAGGCGTGACGGACTGGACACAGATGACGCTTTGGTGCTGGTCGCCAAATTTCAGGGGAGGGCGCGATGAAAGCCAGCCAGCGTGAACTCATGCGCCAGTACGAGTCCGCCCTGCGGACCTATCTGGAGAAGAAGGACGATATGGCCCTGGAAGAAGCCTATGAACTGGGGCGCCGCGCTCTGCGGCTGGAGATCAGCCTGATCGAAATGGTCACGCTTCATAGCGATGCCTTCAACTGCTCCCTTCCAAAATTGCCCGAGGCTGGGGATAAGTCGGGTGCTATGAAGGCGTCCGAAAGGTTTCTGATCGAAACCCTCACTCCCTATGAGATGACGATCAGCGGCTATCGGGAAACGAACGCCGCCCTGCAGGCCAGCGAGGAACGCTACCGCGAGCTGTTCGAAAACGCAAATGACATCGTCTTCACCGCTGATGCCGAAGGCAGGCTGACGTCCATCAACAGGGCCGGCGAAAGGCTTACTGGGTATCGGCGGGACGAGCCTCCTCCCATCCCCGTCAACCTGCTGGCGATGGAGCATATCGAGGAAGCTGCCAGGATTTTCCAGCACCTGATGGCCGGTGGCGATCCCTTGACGCGTGAGCTCGAGATTCTGACGAAAGATGGGCACTCCCTTACCATCGAGGTTAGCGCTCGACCGATACTGAATGGGGGGAAAGTCGTCGGAATCCAGGGCATTGCTCGCGACGTATCAGAACGTAAGCGCGCCGAACAAGCCCTGCACCGGCTGAATGAAGCCCTCGAAGAACGAGCGAAACATATCGCCCACGAGCTTCATGACGAGGCAAGCCAGCTCCTGGTGTCGGTCCACATCGCAATCGACGGGATGATGAATAACCTGCCACCTTCCGGCCAGCAGACCATCGGAGAAATCAAGCGGCTCATTGAGCGGATTGAAACAGAGTTAAGACGGCTTTCCCATGAACTGCGGCCTACCATTCTGGACGACCTCGGACTGGTTCCTGCAGTGGAGTTCCTGACTCAGGGCGTCTCAAAGCGGTTCGGAATTCCAATCACCGTCGAGGGAGACACCGCCGGGCGGATTTCACCCCAGGTGGAGGTCGCGCTCTATCGCATCATTCAGGAAGCCCTCAGTAATATCAATAAGCACGCCAGGGCTGCTCATGTTTCGATTCGGATCCAAAAGGAGCAGAACAAAATCCATCTGACCATTACAGATGATGGCGCCGGCTTTGACGTCCAGTCCGTCCTGGGACAGAAAGGAAGGTCCGGCCTGGGACTGATCGGAATCAGGGAACGGCTGATTCCTTTGCGCGGGGAATGTATAATCAACTCCAGTCCCGGTAAAGGCACGGAAATCTTGGTTCAGGTTCCATCGGAGGGAAAAGATGCCTATACGTATCCTTCTGGCAGATGACCATCAGATGGTGCGCCAGGGACTGAAGGCCCTTCTTGAGCAGGAGGGCTTCAAGGTCGTCGGCGAAGCCGCCGACGGCCACCAGGCCACCCGCCTGGCACAGGAATTGTTGCCTGACATTGCCATCCTTGATCTTGCAATGCCTTTGATGAACGGGATCGGCGCGGCCAAGGCCATCAGCCAGATAAGTCCCCAGACGAAATTGATCGTCCTGACCATGCACACAGAAGCCCAGTACGTACTGGAAGCTCTGCGCGCAGGAATCAGGGGCTACGTTCTGAAAAGCCGCGCCGCTGGCGAACTGGTCCAGGCCATTCGCGAAGTTTCGCGAGGTTCGACTTTCCTGAGTTCTGATATTTCAGATACAGTTGTCGACGCCTACCTGAACAAGGTTGATGTTCCAAGCGACAGTCTCAGCCCGCGTGAACTTCAGGTTTTGCAGCTCGTCGCCGAAGGAAAAACAACCAAAGAGGTGGCTTCCCTTCTGAATATCAGCGTGAAAACCGCCGAATCGCACCGGACCCGGATCATGGAGAAACTCGACATCCATGAAACCGCTAGCCTCGTTCGTTATGCTATCCGACGCGGCCTGGTCCAACCCTGAACCTCTGCCGCCGCCTTACAGGCCCTGCCCAATACGGCAGTCGTGGCAATTTCCTAAGGTGTTTACCGGATTGACCGTAGCCCTTCGGACGGATACGATGCAACTCGCCGGGAGTCGTTCTCCGCGCCAGAGTTGCGGGGCCCGCGAGGCTGGCATGTCAAGCCGAGGCTAGAGACCTTGGGACATCCGGGACGGACAAGGCCGATCAGCCACAGGATTGAGCCAAGCCAGGTGAAGGCCGGTGGTAGCGTCCGCATTACCCCAGGGGGGAATCGAACGGTCTTGCGATCAGAACGCCCCAACAGGCCGGAGTATCGGGAAGTCTTTAAATCGCCGATGACGCTGCGACTCATGCTCGCCGACGACAACGAGCTTGTCCGCCGAAGTCTGCGGAACCTGCTTGAACGGGCTGGTCTCAACGTCATTATTGAAGCTGCCGATGGAGAACAGGCGGTTTCCCTTGCCCTTCAGCACCGGCCTGACGTCATTCTGCTTGACCTTTCAATGCCGCACCTGAACGGCATCGAAGCTGCCCGCCGGATCCGGAAGTCTATTCCTGAAGCGCGCACCATCATCCTGACCATCCACCGCGACTACCACTACGTTCGGCGAGCTCTGGAGGCTGGGGCCCACGGTTACATTCTCAAAGATCGTGCGGTAGGAGAGCTGGTCCGCGGAGTTCGACAGGTCGCCGAGGGCAAAGTCTTTGTCAGTGACGCGCTTTCCCATCTGGTCGCCCAGCAGGTATAAGGACCTTCGGTTCAGCGGCACGCCGCTTTGGTTTTCCTGTTTCTTCTGACAAACGCTATAGAACCCCCGCACGGAACTGCCATTGCTGCGGCAACGCCGCCGCGTCCAAAAAACTGCCCGCCGAATCGCCGCCGGTGAATGCCTCCAGTTAGGCGTGATTAAGATCAGAATATTTATTCGTCCGCGGTCTTCGGAGGCCAAACGAGTTGGGCAAACCGCCTCTGCGGCTTCTGAAGCCCGCGCGTCTTCAAAAGAAGACCATTTCCGCGCGCTCCTTGATAGAATAGCCGCCAGCCAAAGAGGAAGACACCATAAAGCATCGAACGGAGGGTTCAGATGGACAAACTGGGTGTGGCGATCGTGGGAACGGGATGGGTTTCGGGCGAATACATCCGGTCGTTTGAAGCCGACCCTCGCACGGAGGTGCGCGCTATCGTCAGCCGGGACAAAGATCGCGCCCATGAAAAGACGGAAGAATTCAAGCTGGGGAGCGCACGGGCCTATGAACATCTCGAAAGGATGCTCGACGACCCCGGAATCCACATCGTCGTACTGGCAACGCCTCATCATCTGCACGTCCCGCAAGGCATCGCTGCAGCAAATGCAGGCAAGCACCTGGTGATTGAAAAGCCAGTGGCCCTCGACCTGGAAGGGATGAGGAACCTTCAGGCCGCCGTTCATGCCGCGAAAGTCAAGACCGTGGTCAGTTTTGTGCTGCGCTGGAACCCGCTGTTCGAGACCATTCGAGCGATGCTGGCCGACGGATTCATTGGAAAGCTCTTTGCCGCCGAAGTTGATTACCTGCACGGCATTGGGCCCTGGTACGCCCAGTACTATTGGAACATCAAAAAGGACATGGCCGGCAGCAGCCTGCTGACGGGAGGGTGCCACGCTGCCGACGGTCTCCGCTGGTTTGTACGCAGCAAGGCCGTGGAGGTTTTTGCCTACGCCAACACCAGCCCGGACAACCCTCTGCATTATGAGTATGAGCCTAACAGCGTCACGCTGGTCCGTTTTCAAGATGGCACCATCGGCAAGGTGGCCTCTTCAGTGGAGTCCATCATGCCCTATGTTTTCCGCATCCAGTTGCTGGGAGATCAGGGAGCCATCCGCAACAACGAGATCTTCAGCAAGCGCTGGCCCGGCCAGAAAAACTGGGCGGCCATTCCCACCGTTCTTCCTGACAGCGGTGACGTGGCACATCATCCCTTCCCGCAGGAGGTCAGTCATTTCATTGATTGCATCCTGGAAGATCGGGAATCGCACGCCAATCTCGATGACGCCGCGCTCACCCACGAAATCTGCTTCGCCTCAGAAATTTCAGCGCGCGAACGCCGGCCCGTCTCTCTGCCGCTGTAACACAGAGATCTACGCGGAAAATCCATGTCCGGGTGGCGGTCCGTTGCGATACCGGCCACCATTCCGCAACTCAGCCTCTCATAGCAAGAATCGGATTGCCTCGGCAACGTATCCGCCGCAAGATGGATGCATGGAGAATAAAGAGATGCATACAATGCAAAACGATTACTCGCGGATCGAGAAGGCAATCCACTATCTCGATGAACGCTTTCCTGCACAGCCCGACCTTGCTGAGGTTGCGAAGAGCATCAACCTCAGTCCCTTTCACTTTCAACGGCTCTTCCGGCGGTGGGCCGGCATCAGCCCCAAACGTTTTCTGCAGTTCCTGATGCTGGACTACGCAAAGCACGCACTCGACCAGTCCGGAAATGTTCTCGACGCTACGTATGCCGCTGGCCTCTCAAGCCCCAGCCGGCTGCACGACCTGTTCGTCAGCGTGGAAGCCGTTACTCCCGGCGAATTCAAGAAGCGGGGCGCAGGCCTTCGCATCAGTTACGGGTTCCATCCCAGCCCGTTCGGCGAATGCCTGCTGGCCGTGACCGATCGGGGAATCTGCGCCATGTACTTTGTCACCAGCAAGCGCGACGACCTGGTGAACGAGGTGCGCCACCGCTGGCCCGGAGCCGATTTCGTCGAAGACTCCAAAGCGACGGGCCAATACCTCGACCGGATCTTCCCTCGAAACGGCCGTCCGGGAAAACTACCCATTGACCTGCGCGGAACCAATTTCCAGATCAAGGTGTGGCAGGCGCTGCTGGAGATTCCCCCCGGCGCCGTCGTACCCTATCGAGAACTGGCCGTGCGCGTGGGCAATCCCAAAGCGTCCCGTGCCGTGGGCGGGGCCGTCGGGCAAAACCCCATTGCCTTCATCATTCCCTGCCACCGAGTCATTCGAACCGTGGGAGCACTGGGCGGCTATCACGGCGGAGTCAATCGCAAACGCGCCATGCTTGCCTGGGAAGCCGCGCGCACTCACGGCGAGGAATAAGGCAATCGACGACTGCGCCTTGTGTGTCGCTGCCACTTTGCGCCCGAAGAGTTGTATCTCAAAACGAGCGCGCAGTCCCGGACTCGATCAAAGCAGATCGTCCAGCGGACGGGTCTTTCCCTGGCGATGCTCATCGAGTGCTTCATCGGCAAGCCGGCGGAGCGGCAGCACCAGCCTTCCAGGTCAAATCCCGAGCAACGGCGACAGGCGGCTGAGGACTTCATCAAGGACTTCTTGTGGCACGCGGCCGACAACTTCCGCTCGCCGTTCTTTCCAATCCACACTCTTCAGGTGGTCGGCAAGTATCACTCCCCCAATGCGCATATTTTCTGGCAAAGCAACTTCGAAGGGGTAGCCTTTTACGCGGCTGGTAACCGGGCAGACCAGAGCCAGCCCGCTCCTTTCGTTGTAAAGCTGGGGCGAGAGAACCAGGGCAGGCCGACGTCCTGCCTGTTCGCGCCCTGCTTGCGGATCAAAGGTCAGCCAGATTAGGTCGCCAGCATCGGGAACGTAGCCACGCGCTACCATGTCTCCTTCCCGACCGGCCCGCCCCATTCCGTTTTGCCGTGGCGGTTTTTGGCGGTGATCCTGCCGACCAGCTCGCCGAGGCTGTGCCTGCGACGACTGGGTTTAATCACGATAGCTCCATCGCGGCCCAGACTCACGGTCAGCGGATCACCTTCTGCAAGCCGGGCGCTCTCCGCCACCGTCTTCGGGATTCTCACTGCCAGGCTGTTGCCCCACTTACCGAGCTGTGTTTCGCTTGCGGTTTTCATGTGTATCTACAAAGAATATACACCTCTCGAGGCCCGTTGTCTAGCGCCTCTCTGCGGCTGGCATCCAGGGTGAATTGATGCCACGCGCTGGCGAGCGGCTCGCCAGGCTGACGACAACCGTCACGGCAAAATTGAGGATGAGTGCGGCGAAGCCCGCGTTCAATCCCACGAAGGGGTCGCGGCCACTCAGGATGAGGAGCGCGACGGCGACGATTCCCACGACAAGTCCCGAGAACACTCCCGCCCGGCTTGCGCGATTCCAGAAGAGCCCGAGAACGATGCCGGGGAAGAACTGCGAAACTCCCGCATACCCGATCAAAAGGAGCGCGACAATCGTCTTCCCGCTTGTCAGCGTAAAGAACAGCGCTACCGCCATCAGCGCCACGGAAGTCCACCGGGCCAGTCTGGCAACATGGTCGTCAGTCATCGAAGGCGCAATGAGCGGCCGGTAGAAATTCTTGGCGAACAACGTAGCTGCCGTCAGGATGAGAATGGCGGAAGGCACCATGGCCGTCAGCGCTCCGGCGCCGCCCACAATCCCGAGAAACCACGGCGGAAACGTCTTCTGCACCACCGTCAGGAGTGAAAGGTCGCCGTCTCGAAGCCCCGGAACGATCAGCACGGCCGCAAAGCCCGCAAAGAAAATGAACGGCAATGTCAGCGTGTAGAGCGGCATCACGATGGCGTTGCGCCGCAGCGTGTCGGCGCTCTTGGCGGTGAAGCAACTCCCGATGAGGTGGGGCCACATGTAGGCGCCGAGTCCGGTCAGCAGGACGGTGGAAAGGTACCACGCGTGTCCCATGTTCCTGGTGGCGCCCGGCATGGTGAGGTGCGCGGGATGAGCGCTGGCAAGCGCCTTGAACATCTGGCCAATCCCGCCGAACCAGTGGTATGGAACAGCAATGCCAATCACCACCGCAGCCCCCAGCAGCAGCAGGTCTTTCAGGATACTTACGCGCGCGACGGCGTGGATGCCGCTGGTAAACACAAATCCGGCCACCAGCGCGCCCGCAATCGCCATGGCCGCCGTGCGATTGATTTCACCAAAGCTGGCCACTTCCACGATGATGCCCATTCCCTTCAGTTGCAGTTGCAGATAGGGAACGATGAACACCACTCCGATGACGGCCACCAGGCCCGCCAGCAACTTGCTGTCATATCGCTTCTCGAAAAAATCAGACTGTGTCTGCAATCCGCGCGCGCGGCCGACCTCCCACAGCGGCGGAAGAATAAAGAATGACACCACGTAAGCCAGCGAAATGTAGGCGAGAATATAAAGCGCCGGACCGCCGCGTGAATAGGCCCAGCCGCTGGCCCCGAGAAACGAGAAGGTGGTATAAGCCTCGCCCGCCATCAGCAGCCAGACGAGCACCAGTCCAAAGCCCCGGCCGCCCACTGCCCACTGCTCAAGGTTCATCGCCTGGCGAGAGCCCGCGCGAAAGCCAATAAACGAGCCAATTCCGATAATGGCAAGAATAATCAAAAGTGCGATGACGGATGAATTCATCGTGCTCCGCTCTGCGGCCCGCCGGAATGCTCGGGGTCAGCGCGCTTTTCAAAATGATATGCGCCCCAAAGGCAGAGCGGCGTCAACAGTATCCACAAGACTAGCCAGAAGAAGTTGAAGGGAAGCCCCAGCACAAAAGGGTCAATGCGGTCCCAGAGCGCAACCGTAAAGCACACACCCACAAACGGAATCAGCCCCAGCAGCAAGGCAGGCCAGGTTGGCTTTCGCACCATCAAGGTTTCTCCCGCGAAACTCGCAGGATTATACGACAGGAAGCCAGGGATCGAAAATTTGCGAATTTGGCTTGACAACCTCCTACAAGAGTAGTAGGTTGGACGACGAGGTTAGGAAATGTCAAACCCACGAGTCACCAAATTCGAATTTCAACTACTCCAAAAGCTTTGGGACCTGGGGCCCTCCTCCGTTCGTGAAGTCCAGCAGAGCCTCCCCCACGAAGAACGCCCCGCCTACACAACCGTCCAGACGATTATCTATCGTTTGGAAGAAAAAGGGGCGGTCCGTCGAGTAAAGAAGATCGGGAATGCACACATTTTTGAAGCTGCTCTTACTCGACGGGCGGTCTATCGACGTTTCATCAATGATCTCCTGGAGTTGCTGGATGGCTCTCCCGCTCTTTTGGTGTCGCATCTAATCGACACCGGTAAGCTTACCCTTGCTGATATTCGCGCCATTGAAGAAGAGCTGGCTGCAAAGGAGAGGAGAAAATGATCGCGGCGCTGGTTCGGCACTTGATTGAATCGACCGTCTTCGCAGCCCTCGTGACACTTTTCCCAATCCTGATGAAAAAGCGCGGGGCTGCAGCCCGGCATACCATATGGCTTCTTGCAGCTTCAAAGTTTGCTCTCCCGGTAGCATTGTTTTCAGCGGCAGGCATTCAGTTGCGGTCTTTTTTCCCTGCTCACGAGGTGTTCCTTGCAAGCTCCACTGTGTTGCCACGCGTCCTCGTTCCAGCGGCTCCGGCGCCAATCAGCAGCGGAACGGTGGGGTGGATCGACGGTCTAATTCTGGCTGCATGGTTCGGAGGCTCCACATTGATGCTGGCGCTCTGGCTCCGCAGCTTCCTGGCCCCAATTGGCCATTCTGCGCCGTCCCCGGATTCAGAAACCGAAGTGCTGGCCCGAATGCGAAAGCAGATCGGGCTGCGCAGGAAGGTTGCTTTGCGCTCCATAGAATCGAATGCCGAGCCGGCCGTCCGGGGTGTCTGGCGGCTGACGATCACCCTTCCAAAGGGTCTTTCAACATTACTTGCACTCCGGGAGTTTGAATCTGTACTGCTCCACGAGCTGGCGCACGCCAGCCGCCGCGACAATTTGACCATGAGCTTTGTCCACACTCTGGTCTGCCTGTTCTGGTTTCACCCGCTCTTGTGGTGGATAGAGCGGCGGCTAATCGCAGAGCAGGAACTGGCCTGCGATGAATTCGTGCTTCGCAATGGGCCGACCAGCGAGGAGTACGCAGCGGGCCTTCTCAAGGTTTGCCGGTTCCACCTCCTGGAAAGCGGAGCGAGCACATGTGGATTTGCCGGTTCGAATCTGAAAAATCGATTGGAGGCAATCATGTCTTTCAAACTTAACCACCTTAACCAGCACGCGCCCCGGCTCCTGCTCGGCACACTGCTTTCGGCCGTGACAGTTGTCCCGCTGGGCATGGGGCTTTTGGCCACGCCGGTTGCCTATGCGCAGGACACTAATGCCCACAAACCACTTTCTGGAACGGCAATTTCAGGGCGGGCAATTACTTGCACTTCTGAGAGCAAGGATTATCCCATGGGCACTGTAATCCAAGTAAAAACCCGAAACGGGGGGTTTCTGGCCCAGCAAATGTGCGTCGAGGACCCAAACGGCCACCCTTTATGGGTTCGAACCAACACAGAGGCCCGCCAGCGGAGCCAGCATGTGATCATTGTTCCCAGCCCGCCCCCTGTATTTTGTAAGCCCGCGTCGTCGCCTTCTCCAAAGTATTGCGCCTGCGAAATGGACTCGGGGCCGAGCACGTTTGGATTTGGGGCCATCGTTTACACAGTAGATGGAAAGGGACACTTGCGCTGCGACAAGGGCAAATGGCGCCCTGCAACTCCTGAAGAACTCGGGCTGCGCGAGAAGAATTGATGGTTGGCCCAGTGGCGTGCGTCCAAATTCACGGATAACCAAAGCTACACCCTCAAATCCGCCGTGGGCAGGAACTTCGGCGGCTTGCGAAATTTTGTAGCCTGCTCGAAAGAATATGCCAGCTTGATCAGCGTAGGCTCGCTCCAGGCGCGGCCGAAGAACGAAATGCCGACGGGAAGCCCGAAGACGAACCCGGCGGGCACCGTCACGTGGGGATAGCCGGCGATGGCGGCGGGGCTGGAACTTCCGCCCGTATCGTGGTCGCCGTTCACCAGGTCCGTGGTAAAGGCCGGCCCTGCGGTGGGCGCCACCAGCGTATCCAGCTTGTATTTTTCCATAGTGGCGTCGATGCCCTTGTCGCGCGAGAGCGTGCGGCATTTCTCGAGCGCTTTCTGGTACGTGGGATCGCTGAGCGGCCCTTTGGCTTCCGCTTTGATGAAGATGTCCTGGCCGAAATAAGGCATCTCTTCGCGAGCGTGCTTGTCGTTGAACTTGATGATCTCCCTCAGCGTATGAACGGGAGCTTTTGGCCCGAGCGATTCGAGGTAGGCGTTCAAGTCAGCTTTGAATTCGTATGACAACACGTCAGATTCCCCATCGCCCATCTCCTTGAGCGTCTCGATTTCCGCCGGGTCTACGATCACCGCACCATGTTCCTTCATGACAGCGATGGCGGCGTTCGCCAGCTTATCGACAAAGTCGCTGTAACCAAACAAGTGCCGCACCACGCCGATGCGGGCTCCGCGCAGCCCGCGCGCGTCCAGGAACTTTGTGTAGTCCGTCAGAGACTTGCCGCGGCTCCCGAGTGTCGCCTTGTCAAGCGAATCGACGCCGCTCATCGCGCCCAGCAGAATTGCCGCGTCGGCCACAGTTCGCGCCATGGGGCCGGCGGTATCCTGGGTGTGCGAAATGGGAACCACTCCGCTGCGGCTCACCAGCCCCACCGTCGGCTTAATGCCCACAAGGCCGTTGATGGATGACGGGCACACAATCGATCCGTTGGTTTCGGTGCCCACGGCCACCGGACACAGATTGGCGGAGGCGGCCACGCCGGAACCGGAACTCGATCCACAGGGATTGCGGTCAAGCGCATAGGGATTGCGCGCCAAGCCGCCGCGCCCGCTCCACCCGCTGGTGGAGTGCGACGAGCGGGCGTTGGCCCACTCGCTCAAGTTGGCCTTGCCCACGATGATGGCTCCGGCCTTGCGAAGCTGCGCCGCCACAAAGGAATCACGCAGCGGAATCGAACCCTCAAGAGCGTACGAGCCGGCCGTAGTGGTCATGCGGTCCGCCGTCCCGATGTTGTCCTTCACCAGCACGGGAATGCCGTGCAGGGAACCTCGAGGACCCTTGGCCTTGCGCTCGCGGTCAAGGTCGCGGGCGATGGCAAGGGCATCGGGGTTGACTTCAATAACGGAATGCAAGGACGGCCCGCGCCGGTCGAGTTGCTCGATTCGCGTCAGGTACTTTTCCGTAATCGAGTGCGCCGTCAGCCTGCCGGATTTCATCGCCTGCTGGAGCGCGGCAATGGTGGTTTCTTGCAGGTCGAATTTGCGGACGCCCTGGCCAGGCGAAGCTGACGATTCTGCAGCGGGAGTGGAAGGTGGCACGGCCATTGTGGCGCCGCCCGCAACGCCAAGCTTCAAAAACCGCCTGCGGTCAATTTGTGGCGCTCCCGAGTTTGATGACTTTTTCGGGTTCACGATGGTTGTGTCCTTTGCTGCGTTGGAATTGCCCGCCCATCATACTCCAACCCAATAAAGTATGAAGTGTGAAGGATGAATTATGAAGTGGGGCGGTTTCAGGTTTTGAGGTTGTACCGGCTTCCGCCAGTAAACTGAGGACCCGTCACTCAGGACTCATCACTCGTCACAAGCACCACTCAGTTGATCCGTCGCTTTCATCCTTCATGCTTCGCACTTCATACGTCATTGAAGCCGTCTGCCGAGCAAGGATGTAGGCCAGCAAGAGTGCGCCACAGGCCGGCAAGAATCTCGGGGTGCGTGTCCGGTTCGTTTTTTCAAGCTCTTCCCTATTTTCAACAAGATAGCCCGGTTCGTTTTTAGCTTCGTTCCGGTTCGTTTTTTCCACAGGCACGTGTTTTCAACAACTTCTCCGCTTTGTTTTAGGTTCGTTTCCGGTTCGTTTTTTGGCAATTTCCCTTTGTTTTCAACAACCTCTCCGGTTCGTTTTTCAAAAAACGTGTTTTTTGTCCCATTTGCCTCAAAACCAGCGCGAAAAATGGCTTTTTGAGGACTGCAAA